>NZ_VMMU01000015.1:0-45155 GCF_013277385.1 Streptococcus sp. 544 | reverse complement strand
TATCCTTGAATGATGTTTTCACTTTTTCGTAGATATGTTTTGTATTTCCTTTTTCATCAATTTCAGTTCTAACAACATTGTATCCTGGGATTGATTCTGAAGGTTTAGCGCCATCTTTAGATGGAAGTAAATCTGTTTCTTTGCCATCTTTTTCGATAACTACATATCTAGTATCTGGGCGAACTGTTGGAATATACTTAGCAGTTACTGGTGTTCCGTTCTTATCAACACGTTTAACTGTTACTCCTGTAGCTTTTCCTACGAAGTTTGGCTCTGGAGTGAATGTTACTTTTCCATTTTCATCGATTGTATATGTTCCTTCGTTTGGTACTACTTTTTCAGTTGTTCCATCATCGAATTTTGGTTTTACATTTTCATCGATTGCTACTGGTACTTCTTTCCCGTTAAGTGTTACTTTTCCACCTGTAAATGTTGGTGTCCCTTCTTGAGATTGTCCTTTTGGACCTTCTGATTCAGCATCTTTAGAAGTTGGTGACACTGGGATTACTACTGGTGTGTATTTAGCTGTTACTGGTGTTCCGTTTTTGTCAACACGCTTAACTGTTACTCCTGCAGCTTGTCCTGTGAATGTTTTTTCTGGAGTGAATGTTACTTTTCCATTTTCATCGATTGTGTATGTTCCTTCGTTTGGTACTACTTTTTCAGTTGTTCCATCATCGAATTTTGGTTTTACAGCTTCATCGATTGCAACAGTTTTTTCTTGACCATTAATCGTTACTTTTCCACCTGTAAATGTTGGTGTTCCTTCTTGAATTGCACCTTGAACATTAGTTGTGATGACATCTGAACTTGTTGGTGTTGCTGGTTTTACAACTGGTGTGTATTTAGCTGTCACTGGTGTAGCATTCTTATCTTCACGTTGAACTGTAACACCTGTTCCTTTACCTGTAAAGTTCTTTTCTGGTGTAAAGGTTACTGTGCCGTCTGGAGTTACTGTATATGTTCCTTCACCATCGATAGTTACTGATTCAACTGGATCACCTGTTTTTGGATCTACCAATTTAGCTGGTTTATCTTCATCGATTGGAACAGTTTTCTCTTCACCATTTACTGTTACTTTTCCACCTTCAAATGTTGGTTTACCTTTTTGAATTGAACCTTGAACATCTTCTGTTACAGTATCTGAACCTGTTGGTGTTACTGGTTTAACTGTTGGTTCATAAGTAGCAGTTGTTGGTGTTCCATTCGCATCTTTTGCTTGAACAGTTGCTGCTACTGGTGTACCTGTGAAGTCTTTATTTGGTGTAAATGTTACTTTACCTGTTGTTGGTTCAATCTCGTATGTACCAACTGTATTTCCATCATTATCTTTTGCTGGAATTGTTGTATCATCTGTTGGTTTTCCAGTTTCAGGATTTACTAATTTAGCTGGCTGATCCGCATCGATCTTCATTGGAATTCTTTCATCACCTGGTGTGAATGATGGAGTTCCTTCTTGTTTAGCACCTTGAATTCCTTCAGAAGTTGTTGGTGTTCCTGATGGTTCTACTGGTGTAATAGATGGAGTATATGTTGTTTTTACAACTGTTCCATTTGTATCTTTTGCTTGGATCGTTACTGGCTCAACTTCACCAGCATACGTTTTATCTGTTGGTGTAAATACTGCATTCACTTTGCCATCTACGACTTTAAGTGTATACGTACCAATCACATCACCTGCTGGATTCTTCGCTGGAACAGAGTCTACTGCATTTTCATTTTCATCTAATAATTTAAATGAAGTTGTATCGATTGCTACTGTTTTTTCTGTTCCATTGATTTCTGTTTTACCTGGTGTAAATGTAACTTCTTTTGATTGTTCTACTCCTTGGATATCTGTTGAAGTAGCTGGATCTGCTGTCGGTGCTACACCTACGATATGTGGTGTATAAGTTGTTTTAACCGTTGAGCCATTTACATCTTCAGCTTGAACATTTGCAGGTGATACAGTGCCTTTATATGTTTTATCTGTCGGCGTGAATTTGACTGTGTTTGTTGCTGGATCAATTGAGTAAGTACCTACTACTTTATTTGTTCCATCTGCTGCATATGCTGGGACTGTTGCTTCTGTTGGTACACTTCCGTCAGCATTTAATAATTTAGCTGAACCTTCCTTGATTGCTACTAATTTCTCAACATTATCGATAGTCGCTTTACCTGGTGCAAATGCTACAACACCTGATTGTACTTCACCTTGAATGTTTGTTGATTCTCCAGGTGTAGCTGTTGGTTTAACTCCTACGATTGTTGGAGTGTAAGTTGTTTTAACTGTTGTTCCATTTACGTCTTCTGCTTGTACATGTGCTGGTAATACTTTACCTACATAAGCCTTATCAGTTGGTGTAAATTTCACAGTGTTAGTAGCAGGATCAACTGAGTATGTTCCTACTTGAGTAACTCCGTCCTCTTTATAAGCTGGTACTGTCGCTTCAGTCGGTACACTTCCATCAGCATTTAATAATTTAGCTGAATTTGGTTTAAGTTCTACTGTTTTTTCTGCATCTCCAATTGTCGCTTTACCTGGAGCAAAGGTTACAACCGCTGATTGTTCAGCTCCTTGAATATCAGTAGATGTTGCTGGTTCTGCAGTTGGTACTACTGGAACAACTTCTGGAGTGTAAGTTGTCGTTGCTGTCGCTGTTACTTCAGTTCCGGCTTTATCAGCTCCTACTGGCACAGTTAACGATACGCCGATTCCTTTAGCCTTCCCTTTAAATGTTGGAAGTGGTTGGAATTTCACTTCTCCAGTTGCTGGAACAATTGTATATGTTCCTTCATTTTCTACTGTTACTGATGTTGCAGTTGTTGCTACTTTTGTTGTAGGATCAATTAATTTTGCAGGAGTCGTTGCTGTTGGTGTAATAACAGCTTCAGTAGCTTTTCCTGCATCCGTTTTGAATACTACTGTTTCTTTTTGTTCTTTCCCTTGAACATCAATTGAAGTTTTTGGTTCACCTGTAATTTCTTTTGCCGTTACAGTTGGAATATAAACAGCATCCATTGTTAACAATGTTGTTGAATGAATTCCTGTATTATTGTTTACAAGTCCATTTTTCTCTGTTAGAGCTGTCCATCCTGTTGATTGACCATTTTCGTCAACAGCACGTAAGGCAATACCGTCTGCTTTACCTACGAAGTTAGCTGCTGGTGTGAAAGTTACTCCTGTATCCGTTACTTCATAAGTACCTTGACCATCTTTCGTGAAAGTTTTTGTTAAACTTCCGTCTGGATTGACAATCATGACACCTTCAGCTTGTTTAACTTTAGTTGTTTCTAAACTAATCTGGTTCTTTTGAGTAGAGTAACCTAATCTTCCATATGAGTTAAATGTTACTTTTTGGTTTCCAGAACCAACGTCAGTAGCATCATCCCCTTCAGGTCTATTGACAAATTCGAAGTCTATCGTTTGTTTCTCACCTTGAACACCTGTCGTTTCCTCTTTGTCTCCACGAGGTGGGATAGCTACTTGAATTTGGTTATCTTCTACTTCCCCTGAGTAAGCTATTCCTGTAGGTTTTTCTACTTGAGATTCTTCTTTAGCAATACGAACACGGAAATTAACATTTTCTTTCGTTGTATCAATAATTTGTGTATTACTAAATCTTAATGTTACTTTTTGATTATTCTCAGTAACTTGTACGATTCTGATGCTTCATCTGCATCAAATTTACCATTATTATTGAAATCGATAAATCCACGTACGTAAGCTGGCTCTGTTGTTCCTGTAAATTGGTCATTCCCATTTACAGAAGCTCTAATATTTACTTGATAAGTATTATCTGGAGCTTTTACTAATTTTACTTCTGGCTCCCCTGTTTCTTTATTTTCATGTACATCGGCAGCATCAATTAGTTGTTTAACTCCCTCATCAGCAGCATCTTTTCTGTCGTCAGACCCCTCACCACGAACACGAATACCAGAAACAGAATCAACATCAGCTTTTTCAGTTCCTAAGAATGGTTGTTGAATTTGTCTTTTGACACCTGTATTCCAGTCTGTAGCTTCTGTTCTTAAGAAATGCTCAGCCGTTCCATAAGATTCTGGAAGATCTCCAAAGTCAGAAATTTTAACCCCAATCATGGTACTTTGCAATCCTGTAGAGATGATATAAATTCCTACTTCGCTAGCATTAGCTGTCGACACGATTGGTGTTGAATATTTTCCTCCTCCATTAGTATAAGAACCAAAAATTTGTGAACCTAATCCTGCAGTTGCAGAATCTCTCGTCGCAAACATTTTAGCTGCAAGAGCTTTTTTAAATTCCTCAGTATTAAATGTTAAAGTACCATTTACTCTATTAAAGTCTGGTAGGGGTTTATACTGTGTCTTATTACCACTTCCGACAGTACCCGCTAAATCCCAAGGTGTTCCATTTGTTGTATAGATTTCTGCCTCATAGTTCGCATCACTGATATCTTCACCAGAAGTCATTACAATACCTGGCTTAACTGGCTTATTATTGTATGTTGCATCTACAGTAAAGATTACCCCTGCATTAACACCATTTACACGGCCACCACTCGCAGTTACTGCTCCAAGTGCTGTTTTATGGTTTCCTGTATTAATACCTGCACCACGCTCACGAACATTCGTATACCTTCCATCTTGCGGATAACCTGAGAAACCTACCGCTTGATTAAATTTATTATCTTTATCTGCATCATAACTCGCTTCATGCTCCGTTCCTGCAACACGGTTTTTGTAGGCTAACGTTGATTCAAAAGGTTTTAATTCCTTAACGGTTAATGTTACAACATATCCTGGCATAATTTCTTTTCGATACTGAGAACCTACTTGAAGTATTTTACCATCAACTAAATTCGTCCAATCATTTGTATCAGAAAAGTCAAGCCACTGAATTTGGTCATTTAAGGTTGCGATTTCTTTTGAATTTTTCTTGACTGGCACATCAGCTAACGATGCATAACCATGGTCTTCTAACCATTTTTTACCTAGTTCATTTGAACCGTCTACTAATGCAGCAGTTTCTGTTTCTGCTAAGTTAACCGCAAATTTACCATCGCGACCAATTCCTGCATTTTTTAATTCGTTATAAACTGCAAGAATAGACTCGTTCAGACGCTCAAGTTGTGCATCTACTTGCTCTTTTGTAACACTCTTATCAGCTAAAAGTGTTTTCGTTTCAGCAAGAACTGTTTGGTTTTTAGCTACCGCTGCTGTAACTGCTGCCTTGTTTTCTTCTTTCACATCAGTCTTAGCAAGTTCAGTCTCAGCCAATTTATTTGTTACTTCAGCTTCTGATGACACTTGTGTCAGAGTTGTTGTAGCTACAGAAAGTGCTTTCTCAACTGGTGTTGCAGTTTTTTCTGCTTCTTCCTTAGCTGCTTCCTTATCAGCTGCCTGTTTCTTATCGAAACCAGCAGTATTTGACTCTGTTACAACCAAACTTAAAGCAGATACTGTAGCTGCTTGTTGATCTACTTCTGCTTGACTAGCCTCTGCGTTAGCAAGAGTTGCTTTAGCTGTAGTCAAAGTTTCCTTAGCTGAGCTTAGTACAAAAACCTCTGCATACTTAGCCGTTGAGAGTTTTGATTCTAAAGTTGAAATGCTAGCTTCAAGAATTTCTTTTTTAACTTTTTTAGCTTCTTCTACTTTATCAGCTTCTGCTTTTACTGGTTTATCCTTAGAATCCGCCTGATTATCTGGGGCAGTTGTTGCAGCTACTGCTACTTCAGTTCCCTGCACCTCTGTTGCTGACACCGCACCGTTCCCAAGGAACATCAAACCAGCTGCAATCGCTACTGATGCAGCTCCAAAACTATACTTACGGATACCATAACGAAGGTATTTTTCCGTTCTAAAATCTTGTTGGTTTCTCTGCATGAGATACACAACCTCCTTATTTATTAAATAATGCTGATTTCAAACACTAGGAAAAATACCCCCCCCCCCTTAAATTTTTATGCAATATTAAGAAGTTGATATCTTAAGTTAGGTATAAAAGATAAATCAACATTTGGTTTTATTATATCATTTAGAACAATCTATTGCAAGATAAAAATTTTCGTTCGACAATCATAAAAACAGAAACCTTGTGTAAATATGTAGTTCTCTGGTTGTTTTTTATAGTATTTCAGAAATATTATACCAACTTAGGAATATTGAAATAATTGATACGGTTGTAATCCATATAATTTTTTTTACAAATCAACAGAAAACAATTCCTATTTCTTTATTTTTATCAATCATCAAATCACGTTCAAAAACACCAAAATGAGGCTGAGAAAAACTCAATTTCTGGATCAAACAAAATAAATTTTCTCAAATAAAAAAACGAGCACTTTCGTACTCGTCTTTGTTTATAAACTACTGATTAAAGTGAGTTTACGTCAACTTTGATACCAACACCTTGAGTAGTTGTGATAGTCAAGTTTGTTACGTAAGTTCCTTTAGCTGTAGCTGGTTTTGCTTTTTGGATTGTTTCGTTGAAAGCTTTAAAGTTTTCAACCAATTTTTCAGCTTCAAATGATACTTTACCGATGATTGCTTGAACGTTACCTGCACGGTCAGCACGGTAAGTGATTTTACCACCTTTAGACTCTTCAACTGCTTTAGCAACATCCATTGTTACAGTACCAGTTTTAGGGTTTGGCATCAAGTTACGTGGTCCAAGAACACGTCCAAGACGTCCAACAAGAGCCATCATATCAGGTGTAGCGATAACTACGTCGAAGTCCAACCAACCATCGTTGATTTTAGCAACAAGGTCATCTTCACCAACAAAGTCTGCACCAGCAGCTTTTGCTTCTTCAGCTTTTGCACCACGTGCGAAAACAAGAACGCGTGAAGTTTTACCAGTACCGTTTGGCAATACCATTGCTCCACGGATTTGTTGGTCAGCTTTTTTAACGTCGATGTTCAAGTTGTAAGCAACTTCTACAGTTGCGTCAAATTTTGCAAAGTTAGTTTCTTTTGCAAGTGCTACAGCTTCTTCTACGCTGTATGCTTTTGTGCTGTCGATTTTCTCAAGAGCAGCACGAAGTTGTTTGCTTTTTTTAGCCATTTTCTATTCTCCTTGTAAGTGGTTCAATCGATTTTCATCTCCCACGTCACTCCTCGAAATGATGAAGTCTTGCGGGTTTTCAGTCTATTATTTTTCTTTTCCTACAGCCTTAAGCTCCCTTGCTGTACCCAAGTACAAGCTTCAGTCACTTGCCTAGTATGAAAAGCAACTAATAGACTGCTGTGAGATTTTCTACTGTGTTATTGATTAGTCAACAACAGTGAATCCCATAGAACGAGCAGTACCTTCGATCATACGCATTGCAGACTCTACGTTTGCTGCGTTCAAATCTGGCATCTTAGTTTCTGCAATTTCTTGTACTTGTGCACGAGTAACTGTAGCAACTTTAGTTTTGTTAGGTGTACCTGACCCTTTTTCAACACCTGCAGCTTTTTTCAAAAGAACAGCAGCTGGTGGTGTTTTAGTGATGAAAGTAAATGATTTATCTTCGTAAACTGAGATAACAACTGGAATGATCATACCAGCTTGGTCAGCTGTACGAGCGTTGAACTCTTTTGTGAATCCCATGATGTTGATACCAGCTTGACCAAGAGCAGGTCCAACTGGTGGAGCTGGTGTAGCTTTACCAGCAGGGATTTGCAATTTTACAAGTTTTTCGACTTTTTTAGCCATTTTTAAATCCTCCTTTGTGGTTTTGGCGGTAATTAAAGATTTTTACCTCCCACAAGTATGCTTTACACATACCCATCTATTATACACTATTTATCTGAAATTGCAAGCGAAAAGTTTATTTTTTATACTCAATGAAAATCAAAGAGCAAACTAGGAAGCTAGACGTAGGTTGCTCAAAGCACAGCTTTGAGGTTGCAGATAAAACTGACGTGGTTTGAAGAGATTTTCGAAGAGTATTAATCGACGTAATCTCCGCCTTCAAACCCATAGTATTCTTCCAAGCTGAGACCAGTCTCAGCAATTTCTTTAGCTTCTTTTCCGACATAACGAAGGTGCCATTCCTCAGCCATATAACCTGTTTCTTTTTCCTTACCTTTGAGATAACGTACAACAAAGCCATAATCAGCCGCGTGATCCAAAAGCCATTGAGCTGCCTTCTCCTCTGTTACCAATTCTCCATTGGTGCTAATCACATCAAAGGCCAAACCTGTTTGGTGTTCGCTATAGCCAGGACGGGCAGAGTATCGGTCAGCCGCTGCCTTCCCATCTTGGTTGACATAATCTTGATAGAGCTTGGTCTGAGTTTCATAACTTCTAAAACCACTGTAATGGTCACTGATTGGGAAATCTGCCTCTTGCATCGCTTTGATTAGTTTGACCAACTCAGCCTTGGCTGTTGGATTTTCCCCCGGATTGTAGTCTTTAGACAATGGATAGTGTTTATTGGCTACGATGATTTCATCGTATTTCCCTTGAATACTGTAATAGTCTCCTTTGTTAACCACTTCTGCTTTTTTCTGGGCAGCTCCTTGAGATTTACTACCGACTGTTCCATCAGTCTTGGCTGTTTGCTCTGTCTTAGCTGCGTCATCTTCATTTTTTGCTTTTTCTTGTGAACAAGCTGCTAGACTCAAGGCTAGCAAGGCTGTCAAGACAAGGTATCTTTTTTTCATCTCTACTCCTTTATTTCTAATAGTTTATCTAGTTCTGACGATAAACATTTAACTAGTTTTTTAATCTCATCTGGTTTTGCTTGGCAGGTTTCTGAGGTCATTTCTTCAAAGGGAACCCACCAGACTGGCCCACGCCCCTTGAGACCGTGACCATTCATATCACCTGTTCGTCTAGGAAACAGATGCCAATGAAGATGGGCATCACCATTGCCTAGAAGTTCGATATTCATTTTCTCAGCAGTAAAGGCCTTGGCAACTGCCTCTTGGACTAGACTCATTTCTTCGAGAAAACGGAGTCTTGTTTCCTTTTTCAAATGGTGCAATTCGGTAACGTGTTCCTTAGCTAGAAAAAGACTATATCCTGCAAAATACTGGTGGTCTCCAATCACAAGATAGCCTGTTTCCAACTCTTTGACAAAGTAAGGATTTTCTTCCTTCTTGATGAGGTCAATTCTCTGGCAAATCAGGCACATATTAGTCTACCAACCCACTCTTAAGATAAGCATCAACCATACGCTCTGTTGCGACCACCGAGTCAATATGAGTACGCTCATAAGAATGACTAGACTCGATACCCGCACCAAGAAGAGCGTGTTTAACTTCTGCACCTGCAGACATGGCCGCTGAAGCGTCCGAACCATAAAATGGATAGATATCCAGCTTGAATGGAATATCTTGGTTTTTAGCCAAGGTCACCAAATGTTGACGAAAGTCATAGTGATAAGGACCTGAAGCATCCTTGACACAGATAGATACTGTATATTCATCTGTCTGCTGGTCATCACCCATGGCTCCCATATCCACAGCCAGATATTCTACTACCTGAGCAGGAATATTAGAGTTAGCACCGTGTCCTACTTCTTCAAAGACTGAAAAAGCAAAATGGGTTGTTACTGGCAATTCAATCTTCTCTTCCTTATAAATACGAAGTAGGTTAAGCAAAATCGCTGCGCTGACCTTGTCATCCAAATGACGAGACTTGATAAAACCTGTCTCTGTCACGACAGTTCGTGGGTCAAAACTGATAAAATCACCGACCTCAATCCCAAGAGCACGAGTTTCTTTTTCAGTGGTCACTTTGGCATCCAAACGCACTTCCATATTGTCTTGCGTGCGTTCTGCAGTTCCTGCATCCTTGTAGACATGGCAAGAAGTCTGGTGGATAAGGATAGTTCCGGATACCTTTTGACCTGTGCTAGCTACATGAACGGTACAGTTTTCTCCTTCAATCATGTTCCAAGGAAAACCACCGATACGGTCCATTTTGAGACGACCGTCTGGTTTGACAGCACGGACAATGGCACCCAGCGTATCTACATGGGCAGTCACATAGCGGTGTTGTTCATCTTTTTGACCTTTAATGGTCACATTGACACCGCCCTTAGCTGTGCGAACCGGCTGGTAACCAAAACCTTCTAGAGTTTTGACTAAATAGTCCGAAATCTCACGAGTGAAGCCTGTTGGCGATGCAATGGCTGTTAGTTCTTTGATATATTCTACTGTTTGATTCATTTATTTACCTCTTTTGCTACCTATTATAACACATTTATCATCGGATAAAAAAGAAAATCACTCCTGCAGACTTTGCTACAAAAGTGATTTTAGTGATTATTCCATTTCAAAAACATCGCTTTCTTGCTTGTTTGGTAGAACCAATGAGAGCAAGATTCCGACAATGGCTGGTACCAACCATGGGAGTGATGCCTTAGCAAAAGGAAGAGCATTGACAAGATTTGCAAGAAACTCAACTTTAAACGAGCTTCCTAGTACGCTTGCAATGGCAATAGCTGTAACAACAGCAATTGTCAACTGCATACCTGGTTTTGAAAGAGCCACAAATTTGTTGACAATGACAATCATAACGATAGCAATCGTGATTGGGTACAAGATAACCAGTACTGGAATGGAGTACTTGATAATCGCATCAAGACCCAAATTAGCAATGGCAAATCCAATCAAGGTAAAGGCTGTCGCATAAACCTTGTAGCTGATTTGTGGAAAGCGTTCATTAAAGAACTCAGCTGTAGACACAATCAAACCAACAGTCGTTGTGAAGCAGGTTACAGTAACCATAGCTGCAAGGAAGAGTTGAGCTGTTGAGCCAAAGATTTCTTGAGTGGCTTGTGACAAAATGTAAACACCAGGAGTTCCACCCTTCATAGCTTCAGCTGGTACCGGGAAATGATTTCCAAGGAAACCTAAACCGATATAAAGAGCGCTGAAGGCAAGGGCAACAACGATACCAACCACCCAAATAGTTGAAATGTATTCTTTCTTACTTGAGAAGCCAAGTTGTTTCAAGGTTTGAACTGCGATTACGCTAAAGGCAACTGAAGCAAGAGCATCCAAGGTATTATAACCTTCTAGGAAACCTGTACCAAAGGCAGAAGCTTGATAAGCGGCTGAAGCAACTTGAGGACTTGTTCCACCATATTTGATAGCTCCTAGAACAACCAAGATAACAATCAAAATAGCAAAGACTGGTGTTAAAATACGGCCGATACGGTCTAAGATTTTTGATGGATTAAGCGAAATTAGATACGCTGCTGCAAAGTAAAGAACCGTAAAGACAATCAAACCAAGACCTTTATTTGCATCCGACAAAAGGGGGCTAATCCCTACTTCGTAAGCTGTTGTAGCAGTACGTGGGATGGCAAAGAATGGACCGATTGACAAGTAAAGAACTGAGAGGTAAAGAGTCGCAAACCAAGGCGCTATCTTTATAGAAATCTCGTAGATATATCCTTTAGGATTTAGCGTTCCAATAATAAGAGTCAAGACGGCGATACCGACGCCTGAAAAGACAAAACCTGCGATGGCAGGAAGAAAATGTTCCCCAGATAGAGCACCTAGAGAAGGCGGAAAAATCAAGTTCCCCGCACCAAAAAATATTCCAAACAGGAGTAAACCTGTTAGGGCACCTTTTTTAGCCATGAAAATCTCCTTCATATTTATAAAATACTGACTTAGTATATCATGAATAAGAGTATGAAAAAAGTATCACGAAGTAAATATTGAATGTTTTCAAGATTCTCAAAAATGAGAATTATCTAAAAATAAAATTCTCCTACCCAGTCCTCACCAAGTAGGAGAAAATTCTTACGTTTAGAGTTCTTCAAAGGCAGTCATACCACCTTGGACATTGATAACCTCATAACCTTGTTCTGATAGGAATTGGCAAGCACGCGCCGATCTCATTCCAGATTTACAAATAACATAATGTAACTGGTCCTTGTCCAACTGATCATAGCTATCAGCCAATTGACTAAGTGGCAGGTTGTGGGCGCCTTCTAAATGAAGTGCTTCAAACTCATCCACTTCTCTCACGTCCACTAAAGAAAGTTGGTCGTTTTGGTAAAGCTGGTAAAATGCGTCAAAGGTAATTTCTTTCATTCTTTTTCTCCTAATACTCTTCGAAAATCTCTTCAAACCACGTCAGCGTCGCCTTACCGTGCGTATAGTTACTGACTTCGTCAGTTCTATCTACAACCTCAAAGCAGTGCTTTGAGCAGCCTGCGGCTAGCTTCCTAGTTTGCTCTTTGATTTTCATTGACTATAAAATAGTTTTAATTCTTTTTTTCAAATCCGGCACCACTTCTGACTCAAACCAAGGATTTTTGGCCATCCAGATTTGATTTCGCGGTGAGGGGTGAACTAGTGGAAAATAGGTTGGCAAGTAGTTCTGGTAATGTTTTACCCGTTCTGTTACCTTGCCACTGATTTTCTCCTGCAAATAGTAGGCTTGGGCATATTGACCAATCAAGAGGGTTAACTGAATATCTGGTAATTCTTGCAAGAGCTGAGGATGCCATTTTTCAGCAAAGCCAGTTCTCGGTGGCAGGTCACCCGACTTGCCATGCCCTGGAAAGTAGAAATCCATAGGCAAAACAGCAAAATAACCTGAATTGTAAAAGGTATCTTCATCCACACCTAGCCAGTCTCTCAGGCGGTCACCACTCTTATCTTTCCAGTAAAGGCCTGCCTCCTGCGTTTTAAGACCAGGCGCTTGACCGATGATATTGATGCGAGCAGTCTTTGGCGCTGCAAAGAGAGGTTCAATGCCACGCTCTGTATAGCTGACATTCTGCGGATCCGCCATAATAGCCTGCTTGATTCTTTCAATTTGAGACATCTACTTTCCCTCCAAAAAGAAGTCTAAGCATACAATCTCAGACTTCTATCGTTTTATTTGATCAATTCGTAAATTGCTTCGGCATAGATTGCTGCAGCTCGGAAGAGATCATCCAAGGCGATAAATTCATTGGCTTGGTGCATGGTGTCAATTGAGTCTGGGAACATGGCACCATAGGCAACACCTCGTTCTAGCAAGCGACCAAAGGTTCCACCACCGATAACTTGCTCGTGACCTTTAAGTCCAGTTTGTTTTTCATAGACATTCAACAAGGTTTGCACAAGTGGATCTTCCATTGGCACATAGTGAGGCGTGTGACCGTGCTCAGAAAGGCTAACAGAAGCAACTGGCAAGTTTTCAAGGATTGACTTGATTTGCTCTGGGTTGGTTCCTTTTGGATAGCGGATATTAAGGGCAATAGTATTGTCAGCACTTGTTTCATCGAAGCGGAAGACACCGGCATTCATAGAAAGGGCACCCATCTTTTCATCCACATGGGCAATCTTGAGATTTTCACCCTCATGGTCGTTCAAGAGAATTTTACCAGCGATGTCAAGGTAGTCTTTGGCTGGAGCAGCAAAGTCAAACTGGCTAAGGAAGAGGGCTAGGTAAGTCGCACCATTGACACCTGAAGCAGGCATAGCACCGTGGGCTGATTTACCAATGATCGTCACCTTGTATTGGCCAGCTTCTTCTTGGAGTTCTCCTCTAAGTTTGTGTTCTGCAACAAAGGCATCTAGTTTAGCTTGCAAGTCAGCCAAATCACCTGAAACAACCGCTGTTGCTGATTCTGGTACCATGTTTTCACGCAAACCACCTGTAAAGCTGTGAAGACGGGCAGCACCCGCATTTTCACCTGCAAAGTGGAGGTATTCCGTGATATTTCCTTTTTCACCATTGATGATAGGGAACTCAGCGTCTGGAGAGAAACCAAAGTCTGGCTTGGCAAGTCCTACGTGCTCGAAGTAGTAGTCCATGTCTGCCCAGCCTGATTCTTCATCAGTTCCGACGATGAAGCGAACTTTCTTAGAAGTTGGAAGGCCCAACTCTTTGATGATTTTCAAACCATAGTAACAAGCTGTTGTAGGACCCTTGTCGTCCGAAGCCCCACGCGCATAAAGGCGACCATCTTTGATAGTTGGTGTGTAAGGGTCTGTGTCCCAACCGCTACCAGCTGGCACCACGTCCATGTGGGCAAAGATTCCGAGAACTTCTTCTCCATCACCAAACTCAAAATGTCCTGCGTAGTTGTCAACATTTTTAGTTGGGTAGCCATCGCGGTCTGCGATTTCAAGGAATTTTTCCAAGGCTTTTACTGGACCAGGCCCAAATGGATGCTCAGCATCAACCTTGCTATCATCACGTTCTGAGTTAATTTCCAAAAGGCTAAACAAGTCAGCCAAGAGGTCTTCTTTGCGTTTTTCTACTTCTGCTGTAAAATCAATTGTTGTCATTTTTTTCTTCTTTCTATCTTTTCTCGATGATTTCATCTACTGGCAAGCGGTAGCTTGGTTCCAATTTTTCGTCTGTGTAACCCACTGTGATCAAGAGTTCTGGGCGGAAACGGTCTTCAATTTCCAAAACTTCGTTGGCTTTTGACTTGTCAAAACCAAGAATCAGATTTGATCCGATTCCCTGATCTGTAAGAGCCAAAACCAAGTTCATAGCAACCAAACCTGCATTGAGGGCTAGGTAGTCGCTGACTTGTTGTTCATTGTAACGGGCAAATTCAGCTGGTAAATTTTTCATGAAGTATTGAAGTTGCTCTTCAGAAAAGTTATTAGCACCGCCAACTCGGGCAATCTTACGAGCACGTTTAGCCAGGTCTGTATCTGTAAACAAGGCAATGGTTACAGGCGCTGATGATACCTGTTCAAAGTTGGAACCGTAAGCCAATTTTGCTAGTTCGGCATTTTTCTCACGAACCACCACAAATTTCCAAGGCTGGCTGTTGTGGGCGCTTGGAGCCAAGGTTGCGATTTCGATAGCCGTACGCACATCTTTTGGATCAACTGGCTTATCAGTGAAATGCTTGGTCGCATGACGTTTTTTGTTTAATTCAAGAAATTTCATAATCGATTTCCTTTTCTAATTCTACTGCTTCCATTCTACCATAATTTGAAAGAGCTTGCAGGGATTTTTCATGATTAAGTTTTTTTATCACAACCATAAAAAATATATACTGGTTCATCAGGAAAGTTTCTGATAAACTAGCAGATAACTTTACATTTGAATGGAGATATTATGAAAAAATTTAGCCTATTATTAGCTATCCTACCATTTTTGGTTGCCTGTGGAAATCAAGCTACACCTAAAGAAACTAGTTCTCAAAAGACAATCGTCGTTGCTACAGCTGGCGACGTGCCACCATTTGACTACGAAGACAAGGGCAATTTGACAGGTTTCGATATTGAAGTTCTAAAGGCAGTAGATGAAAAACTCAGCGACTACGAGATTCAATTCCAAAGAACTGCCTGGGAAAGTATCTTCCCTGGACTTGATTCTGGTCACTATCAGGCTGCGGCAAATAACTTGAGTTACACAAAAGAGCGTGCTGAAAAATACCTCTATTCGCTTCCCATTTCAAACAACCCCCTCGTCCTTGTCAGCAACAAGAAAAATCCTTTGACTTCTCTTGACCAAATCGCTGGCAAAACAACGCAAGAAGATACCGGAACTTCAAACGCTCAATTCATCAATAACTGGAATCAAAAACACACTGATAATCCTGCTACTATCGATTTTTCTGGTGAAGATATCGGCAAACGAATCCTAGACCTTGCTAACGGTGAATTTGATTTCCTAGTTTTTGACAAAGTATCCGTTCAAAAGATTATCAAGGACCGTGGCTTAGACCTTTCTGTGGTTGACTTGCCTTCTGCCGATAGCCCCAGCAACTATATCGTTTTCTCAAGCGACCAGAAAGAGTTTAAAGAACAATTTGATAAAGTACTCAAAGAACTCTACCAAGACGGAACCCTTGAAAAACTCAGCAATACCTATCTAGGTGGTTCTTATCTCCCAGATAAATCTCAGTTACAGTAAGATATACTAAAAGCGATTGGACCAGCCAATCGTTTTTAGTTTGCATTAGTTATTTTAGGAAACTTTTACAAAAAATCAAAATAATCTTTCACATCCTCTACATACCCATGCTTTTCTATTAAGCTGGCTAAGAGTTCCAGATTGTGCCCCTGATAGTTGTCTTCTCTTCGTAGCTCTTCATACATTTCGATAAAAGGAAGCCCCTTGGACTTGGCCAGTTCTAACTCCGCTTCATAATCATAAGCGACTTTACGAAATAGGATATTTACCAATTCCCCATCTTCAACCTCTATCACGGCATACTGGGCACGGTGATTTTTTAACGCCTCCCAATTAAAATAGGGCATGCCAATCGACCCTGGATTGATGATTTGTTGCCCCTGACTGCCATAACGAAGCAACTGCTTGTGAACATGACCATAGACTGCCACGTCGGTTTCCGCATCTAGCAGTTGGTCAAATTTCTCTGTATCATTCTCAACTAGCAAGTCACCACCATAGTTCTTATTTGGCAAATTATGAGAGATAGAAAAGCGCAATCCGTCAATTTCTTTCTTTTCCAGCAAAGGCAAGCTTCGTAGCCAGACAATCGTTGCAGGATCCATTCGCTCCATCAAAAACTGGGTCATGCGCATTGACTGAATTTCTTTCGGATCTTCCAAACCATATTCGCCATCCAAGACCTCAAGGACACGATCATCCCAATTGCCTCGAACACTTGCTGTGATAGGAAGGTCCTTTAGCAGGGCGACTAAGTCATTTGCGCCTGGACCAGGAAGAAAAATATCTCCCAGAAGCCAGTATTCACTGACTCCTTGATTTTTAGCATCTGCAATCACTGCTTCTAGGGCCGTCGCATTGCCATGAATATCTGATAAAATTGCGATTTTATGGTTCATTGTGGTTTCCTTCCGTTTGATAATCTACTCTTTCTTCCGCTACTTGGGTCAACTCCACTTCTTCCTGCGGGTTCAACTTCCTCTGCACAGCCTCTGCAACGGCTCTTGGCACCCCAACTTCGACAATCTCATCCACACTGGCTTCCTTGATTTTGGTCAGAGACTTGAAATGCTTCATGAGATTTTGCTTGCGTTTAGGTCCCAGCCCTTCAATGCCATCCAATTGTGATGAAAAAGAATTTTTGGAGCGCAGTTGACGGTGGAAAGTAATGGCAAAGCGGTGGACCTCATCTTGGATGCGTTGGAGGAGGAAAAATTCTTGAGAATTGCGAGACAACTCCACCACCTCAAGCGGATCTCCAAAGAGCAATTCATGGGTTTGGTGCTTGTCATTCTTTTGCAGACCTGCAATTGGAATATCCAAGCCTAGCTCCTCTTGGATGACTTGCTTGGCGATATTGACCTGACCTTGCCCCCCATCAATCACAATCAAATCTGGCGGAGTCAAGCCGTCACGTTGAACTCGACCATAACGCCTGCGAATGACCTCTCTCATGCTGGCATAATCGTCTGGACCGACAACCGTTTTTATCTTGTACTTACGATAATCCTTCTTACTTGGTTTGCCGTTGACAAAGACCACCATGGCTGAAACAGGACTGGTTCCCATGATATTGGAGTTATCAAAGGATTCGATGCGGACTGGTGTCGGGATTTGGAGCAAGCGTCCTAGATTTTCAATAGCTCCTTGGGTCTTTTCGACTGATTTTTCTAGCAGATTGAACTTCTGCTCCAGACTAACACGGGCATTTTTTATGGCTAGATTGACCAGCTGTTTTTTCTCTCCACGCTGGGGTTTGAGAATCTTGGAATCCACTAAGGCTTTAACGGCTTCTTGGTCAATATCCTGCGGAATCAGTACCTCATTGGGAACCAGGTGAGATTTTTCTTGATAGAACTGTCCCACATAGGTCAAGAAATCCTCATCTGGATCATTGAAGTAGGGGAAGAGATTGACATCGCGCTCGATAAGCTTGCCCTGACGGACAAAGAAAACCTGAACACACATCCAACCCTTGTCCACATAGTAGCCAAAGACATCCCGATTTTGGAGATCCTTAGCCATGACCCGTTGCTTGGTTCGAAGTGTTCCAATGGCCTGAATTAGGTCACGGTATTCCGCCGCACGTTCAAATTCCATAGTCTGGGCTGCCGCTGACATTTTGCCCTTGAGGTCATCAATGATTTTGTCATCCTGCCCTTTTAAGAAGTCAGAAACCTCCTGAGCCATAGACTTGAAATAGGACTCATCCTTCTTACAGATAGTGTGAGCCATGCATTGACCGATATGGTAATAAAAACAGACCTTAGACGGTGGGTTTGTACACTTGCGAAAAGGGAAAATTCGATCCAGCAGTCGCTTGATTTCATTGGCTGCCCCCACATCTGGATAAGGCCCAAAGTAGAGACCACCGTCCTTTTTGACCTGACGGGTAATAATCAAACGAGGATAGCGCTCGTTGGTGATTTTGATGAAAGGATAGGACTTGTCATCCTTGAGCATGATATTGTACTTGGGCTTGTTTTCCTTGATTAGGTTGATTTCTAGGAGAAGTGCCTCAATATTAGACTCCGTAACGATAAATTCAAAATCCACAATTTCAGACACCAAGGCCTCTGTCTTGGTATCGTGACTCCCACGGAAATAAGATCTCACGCGGTTACGCAGATTTTTAGCCTTTCCTACATAGATAATGGTGCCGTTTTTATCCTTGTGAATGTAGCAACCAGGGCTGGTCGGCAAGAGCTCTAGTTTTGATTTAATCAAGTTGTTCATAATTCCATTATAGCAAAAAAGTAGGGAAAGATTGTTCCCTACTCACTAGTCTCATATATTTTTCGGAGGTTTGCAACATCCTCTTCCTGGATACCATAAAAAGAACCTGCTGGTTGCATGACAGACTTCTCATCTGTATGGTCCAAGCCAATCGCATGACCCAACTCATGTTCTGCCGTATGGACAATACGCTCATAGGAATAGCCATAGTTAGGATTGGACAAATAATAATGATTCAACCGTACCGTGACAGATAAGAATTGTCCTGTCAAGAGATTGGTCTGACTTTCAGCCTCTCCTGCCACAGGAGTGTTTCCGTCGTTCATCTCAGTAGCCAAGGTATCCGCCTTGCTGGACTCAGCGACAATTTCAAAGTTAAAAGCACCAGTTTGATTCCAATTCTGGATTGCTTCTAAATAAGCTTCTTGAAAGCGTGAATCCATCTGGGGATTCAAGTAAATACGAGCAGAAGCCTGTGGCCATCTTCCTTCAGAGTGTTGATGGCTATCTGTCTGGTTCAACTTAGGCAGTTGCCCTGTTCTTTCCCATTGGTCGATACTTTGTTGACCAATCTTTACTGACCGTTCTGCTTGCTTTAGCGCCCCTTGAAAATCCCCGTTCAGATACCAGAGAAATCCGAAAGCAAGCACACATAAGAGCACAACTATCCAAACCAGACGCCAAAACAAACGCCAAACAAAAGAAAAGAAAGCCCCTATCAAACGAAAAAGCCAGCGCATATCCTTCCACCTTTCTAGTAAATAAAGTCTATTTTACTAAAAGAAGCTGAAAGAAAACTAAATACTGACTTTTTCATCTTATACTCAATGAAAATCAAAGAGCCAAACTAGGAAGCTAGCCGNNATTTTCGAAGAGTATTAACGTCCTAATATTTTTTTGAATAACTGAATAGTTTTGTATTTTAAAGGCGATGGATGATAACGGAAAGTACCCGCTTTGCGTACAATATAGCCATTAAAATTTTGTTTAAAACGCAAAACACCATCACTACCATCAAAAATCCCTTGAATGCCTAGGAAGTTGTATTTAGGTATTCCACGTTTTATACTTTCCAACATAACATATTTTTGAAGCAGTGCAGGGGCATAGAATTTATTAAACTCAGTGTAGGAACCACTAAAGAGGTAAGTCGTTTCCTGAGGCATATAGACAAATAAACTCCCAGCTAAAACAATATCTTCTTCTCCATATTTTTCAATCAAGTCTCGCGCTTCTGCTTTTCGAACTTCAAACGTTTCAAATTGACTAGAGTATTCTCTCAGTTGATTTTGTTTTTTCTCAGAATGAGGATTTTTACTCAAATCAAGTCGCAACTTGTCCAAGACTTCTTCTAGTTTACTTTGCTCACCTTGCAATTTGCTCATATAGTCCGAAAAATTCAAGCTTGCTATGAGAAACTCAGCTTGTTCTCCAAAAGAATCATAAAAGTGCTCATAATATTCTAAACTTTTATCACTATATTCTCTACGTTCAGAGGTTTCTTTTGTGATGTTCTTAAAAATCGATAGTTCTTCACGTTTTAACTTTTTCAACCGAATGCCAAAGGTTTCAGCCTTTTTCACCAAGGGTTTCCCTTTTTTACTAAAACTTTTAAGCAAATTCTTTTCAGTTAATTCAGTCAAATCTTTATAGTATAACCAATCTGGTTCTCCACCTGGATACCCTGTCGTCAATCCATCAAATTGATAACCTAAATCAGTCAAACCTTGAATCATACTTTTTTTCTCAGCATCTATTGGATTACCTTGGCTATCAAAAGTTTGATAAGTTTCATAAGGTTTTACAAGCAACTCTAATACACCATTTTGCTTGGCATATTCTTTTAACTCCGCATAAAAAACTGGAAGGGCATCTTGTTGGGTATAAATCGGCCCCGAATTGAGCTCCATATGCAGACCACCCAGCATGGGCAAGCTATAAACCAGAGCTGCAACTTGAATTTCTCCTTCTTGTTTCAAAGCAAGATAAACAATTCGAGCCCCTCTTTTTTCTAACAAGTCCCCCATCTGGACAGATTGCATAAAGGAACGAGAAGAAACCTGATCAGAATAAGTCTGAAACTCTTCTTTCGTGAGTGTTGTTAGTGCCATATACTTACTTTCTATGTTTTTTTCTTAATGTTTTACGGAAATCAAGAGCAAGTCTTAACAGAGGATAGAGAGGATGGGTAGGCATTGTAAATTCACCCAAGTATTCTTCAATCGTTGGATTAAATTTTTCCTTAAAATGATACAGTCCACCATTGAGAGAGTTTTCAACACCACCTAAATTTTGCCAGACCATACCTCGCTCAAAGGCATAGCGAGCCGTTTCATACCAAGTTAAAATTGGTGCATTGTAACGTTTAAAATCATCATCCATACCAGCATATAGATTGACAGAGGTAGTACCAAATTCCAAACTCAAAGTAGCCGCTAACGGAATGTTTGATTTTCCCATATTCATATATCCCTGCAAGAAATCTATTTCCTCTTCTAAACGTTCTTTTTCTTTTATATTTTCCTGAACTTTTGAAGGTCTGGTTGCATCATTAAATTTTTCTGCAACTACTCTATTTTTTTCTAACTGTTCTTCTAATTCTCTTAAACGCTTAGAAACATCCAAACTCGTTAGCGTGATATAGGAATCTTCTTTGAAGTTATCTAATAATTTTTTATAATAGGCTTCGTTTCTTAAATGAATCTCTTTCCGCTTCTCGGTTTTTTTCATCAAAAAGGAAAAGGACTCCAATAATTCAGTTCCACCAAATTGAATCTCTACACCCTTATTCCGTGCTGTTCGAATAGCCTGTTTTGTTGACTTGGAAAGTTTATCTTCTTCAAAATTTTCCTTATATATTTTCGCCTGAATACGAGGTTGAATGGTGTCTCCCATTTCCTCTGTTTTTCCCGACCACCTTACTCCCATTTGTTGCAAACTATCAATAATAGCCAGATTTTCAGGAAATTCTGTTTTTTCCTGATTGATTAAACTTTGAGATAGGCAAATACTTGGGTCAAAAGTCACAAAAACCGCTTTCTTACTGCGAGCATAGGACTTAATGGACTGAATGACAAAACTCAAGAGTTCTATATCTCCATAATCTAATATAGGCCCTCTTGGGATGTAAAACATTTTATAGCCTAGCGGAAGAGTTCTAATCAAAATACTAGCTGTCGCCAGTAATTTTTCTTCCCTGTAAACACCAAACTTCTCATGTTCCCAGTCAGACTTCACTTCTTCCCAAGCACTACTTTGTAATACATTGGCTAATTCATGGTCTTTGACAAACTGATCATATTCTAATGCGGGAATGCCAATTTGATAACGGTACATTTCCTACTCTCTTTCCTCCAGTATCTTATTACTATTCTACTACTTTCGTTTGAAAAGTCTAGTGAAAACATATTTTATTTTAGTCCTACTCCCCCTATACTGAAGTTCAAACTAAGTCAATCTCTCTTCTAATTTGAAATCAATCGGTAGGGTTGCTAGAAACCGTTCCAATTGTTTTTCCCAGTAATACCATTCGTGACTTCCAGCACTATGGCTATAGCTCACATCAAAGCCCAGCTTTTTGAGGTTTTTCACTGCGAGATTATTGGCTTCATACAAGAAATCCTGCTCGCCACACCAAGCCCAGAGCTTGGTCTTTTTATCCGATTTTTTAGCCAGACTTTCAAGAGAATAGGGGCTAGCTGTCCAATCTTTAATCTCCCCAAACACACCTCTCCAATAAGCCGGTGTTCCCAAATCTTGGCTTTCAGGAGAAAAATCTTGAAAGCTAAGAGCACCTGAAAAACTAGCTGCATGAGAAAAACAATTTGTAGCAAGAGCCAATTTGAAACAGCCATAGCCTCCCATAGAGAGACCAGCGATAAAGGTCTTTTCACGCTTGCTAGTCATGTTAGGGAAGAAGCGTTTTAAAACCTGTGGTAATTCCTCTGCTAGAGCTGTGTAATAATCAAAACCATATTGGGTATCGGTATACCAACCGTTGCTGGTATTGGGCATAACAACTATGAGATTGGTTCCTCGAAGTAAGCGTTCTACATTGGTTCTCTTGAGCCAACTATTATGATTACCAGACATCCCGTGCAAAAGGTACAAGACTGGAATATCTTCACACTCTGGTTCTTCCACTCGATTGGCATCGGGGTAAAGAACATTCACTCCCCACTCCATATCCAAAACTTGTGAGTAATACTCAATTTTCATTACTGCCATGATTTGCTCCTTCTATTTTCCGATAAGAAAAAGCCAAAACTCGGCTTTCTCTCTGTTTATTTCAAAGATTATTTCGCTTCCATCACCACTGGTAAAATAGCTGGACGACGTTTGGTTTGGTCAAAGAGATACTTGGTCAAATTATCACGAACCTTCCCTTTAAGATCTGCCCAGTCAAAGTCATCTCCTTGAAGATAGTCTTCTACCGTCTGGTTAATCAATTCTGAACTTTCACGGAGAATATCGCGACTCTTCTTGAGATAAACAAATCCACGCGTGTGAACACGAGCCTTAGCTACAATTTTCTTCTCACGTCGGTTAACTGTAATTGCGACGATGAAAATGCCATCCTCTGACAAGACCTTACGGTCACGAAGAACCACATTTCCAACATCACCTATGGCATTCCCGTCAATCAAGACATCCCCTGCCGAAACTGCTCCAGCTGGGACAAAGTCTCCATTCTCATAAGCCATGCTGGTTCCCTTTTTAGGGATGAAAATGCGTTCTGGCAACATACCTACTGCCATAGCAGCCTTAGCATGGGCATCCAACTCGCGGTATTCCCCTTGAATTGGGAAGAGATACTTAGGTTGCAAGAGATTGATCATCAACTGCAAATCACGCGCATTTCCGTGCCCTGATACATGTAAACTTTGGGTAATCAATTTGACAACCCCTCCTGCCTGATAAATCATATTTTCCACACGCGCAACGAAGGCTTCTTTAGCAATAGACGGAGCCGTAGCAATATAGACCAGGTCCCCATCCTTGATTTCTACATAACGATGGCGACCAATCGACATCTTACGAAGTCCATTGATAGGTTCACCCATACGACCTGTCTCAAGAATAATCAACTCATGGTCTTCAAAGCGAGACATATCTTTCGGCTTAATCAAGAGAATTTCGTTGGCTAAAGACAACTTCTTGAGACGAATCGCTGTGCGGACGATATTTTCAATATCAAATCCTGTCAAGACGATACGTCGACCTGTTTTATCCGCAGCGTCAAAAATCTGCTGGATACGAGAAAGGTTACTGGAAACAGCTGCAACGATGATACGACCTTCCCAGTCAGCAATGGTTTGGGTAATTTCATCTCTAACTTCACTTTCACTAGCCACCTGAATATTGCTGTCCGCATTGGCCGAATCACTGAGGAGAGCCAGGACGCCGTCACGACCGATTTCTGCCAAACGAGCGAAGTCTGTCGCATAGGATTCACTAGCTGTCTGGTCAAATTTGAAGTCACCTGTATAAACGATGCTACCTTCAGCTGTCTTCAAGACAATTCCCAGGCTCTCTGGAACGGAGTAAGTCGTAGGGAAGAAGGAAACCACTGTCCCACCAAAATCAATCTCCGTATCTTCATCAATAACATGAAAATCATTAAATTTCTTGACTGCGTCATTTCCTTTGACAAAGAGCTTTGCCAACTCAATGGTCAACTCAGAGCCAAATACAGGTACCTTGGCTTCAGCCAAGAGATAAGGCAGAGCACCAATAGCATCTGCATGTCCGTGAGTTAAAAATACCCCAGCAATTCGATCTTTATTTTCAAAAAGGTAGTCCATCTTTGGAATCACCACATCGACCCCTAATTGTTCATTTTCGGGATATTTTAACCCTGCATTCAAAACAAAAATGGACTCTCCAATTTCAGCAATGTACATATTTTTCCCATTTTCACGTACACCACCAAGTGTTGTTAAACTAATATTACTCATTTTTCCTCCAAAATCTTAGTTTATCTTGATTATAGGGTTGCTTACCCTCTTATTCTAAAAGCACTATTACTGTTAGCCGAATCTTTTCCTACCATTATACCATTTTTTTGATGATTTTCAAAATGAAGATTTGTTTTCAAAAAAGAGCTGGTTGCCCAACTCTTTCCTAACTTCTACTCTTTTTCCATCAAAAAATCATAAATTTCTTGCACGGTACCCAGGGCCATCATTTCTTGGTCTTTGACAGTTTGTTTGAGATTTTGATAAATCTGACTTTCTCCTATCTCTCGCTTTGGCGCTTCTTTATTGACTGTCATGACACCATCTTTGATGGTCACAAAGCCTAGTTCTTCAAATACTTGAATCATCTTGACCAGCAAGATTTGTTGAATATTAAGATAAGTAGCCAAATCTTTCAGCTTATAGCGAATATCAAACTCTGGGAACTGATAGATGATCTTGTACAATTTGGCAAACTGATCTCTAGTCCCATAGCCTGTCAGATAATAGGCCTTGTCAATATCATTTTTGAAATAGACAGCAGAGAAATTCTGTTCCTGAAAAATGGTCTTCAGCTGAGTAATATCCTCAGGAATGGTTTTTACAACAACCGCGTTACTAGTCGCTAAATCTGGCACTTCCCCAGCAAAATCCAAGACTGGAACCCCTTCTGGCAAGACTGCATTCTTCCCACGGATGTTAAAGAGTTGAACACCTTCCACACGCGCATCCACCATCATCAACTGCAGGGCAGTTTGGCCATTCCATTGGTTGACAGACAATTTAACCGCCAATTCTAGATTTTTGGTTTGAGAAAACTCTGTCGCCCATCTGCCTTGGCCGAAGGCCACCACTTCAAAACTCGCCTCACCTTTGGAAATTTTCAGCTTGAGATGGGCATTGCCTGCCCCCATAGTACGAGCACTTTCGACCTGAAAATCCTTGATATAAAAGACAGGTTTCTGATTATCCATTCCAAAAGGTGCCAAGCGCTCAAAGTTCTTGACTGTTTCAAGACTCAAAACCTCCAAATCCAGTTCTTCATCTAGATTTAACTTGTTCTTGCCACCAGCATCTGCTCCTTTTTCACGGACATAATCTTCCAAAACCTGAGATAAATCTGAGAGTTTCTCCACTTCCAGCGTCATCCCTGCTGCGCCAGCATGGCCACCAAAGGCGATAAAAAGATCTCGATGAGGATCCAGAGCCTCAAAAATATCTACTGCTTCCACACTACGAGCACTACCCTTGGCACGATCATCCTCTATATTAAGAACGATGACTGTCTGTCCCAATTCTTCCAACAAACGACCAGCGACAATACCCAGAACCCCAGGATTCCAGCCTTCCTTGGCCAAAACTTGGACCTTCTTCTCAGGATCCACCATGGTCTTGGCTTCTTCATAGATAGACTGGACAATTTCCTTGCGCTCTTCGTTTTTCTGATGAATCATGAGAGCAATCTCATGCGCTTCCTCATCATCAAACCCAGTCAGCAAATCGATGGCAGGATTGGGATCATCCAAGCGCCCCAAGGCATTCAAACGAGGGGCAATCTGGAAACCAACCGTCTCTTCTGTCACTTCATTGGCAGCAATCCCAGCCATGTCTAGCATTTCTTGTAGACCAATACGCTGAGTGTGTCCCAACATTTCCAGACCATACTGAACCAAGATACGGTTCTCATCTGTCAAACTAACCATATCAGCAATGGTACCAATAGCGACCAAATCAAGCAATTCCACTTGTACTTCTTCTAAAAGGGCACAAGCCAGCTTGAAGGCCACTCCGCAACCAGCCAAATATTTGAAAGGATAGTTCGCATCAGGGTGTTCAGGATGGACAATAGCATAGGCATCTGGTAAGGTTTCAGGCATGGAATGGTGGTCAGTCACAATGACATCTACTCCCATCGACTGGGCCAATTCAATAGCCTCATGACCAGCAACTCCATTATCCACTGTCACAATCAAGGAAATTCCTTCTTGCTCGATAAAATATTTGTAAACACTGGCATTAGGTCCATAACCGTCGGTAAAACGATTAGGCAGGTAAACACGGCACTCAGCGCCAAGTTGTTCCAAACTTTCCTTCACAATAGAAGCCGAAGTCATACCATCCGCATCATAATCACCGTAAACGAGGATATTTTCCCCTTCTTCAATGGCCTGACGAATCCGCTCCACTGCCTTGTCCATATCATGGAGTAGATAAGGGTCATGCAAGTCCTCCAAGGAAGGTTCTAAAAACTTCTTCAGACTTTCTTGGTTCTGAATCCCTCTTTCAAATAATAACCGAGCCACCTCAGGACCCAGTCCAGCCTTCTTGGCTATTTTTGTAAAATCCGCATCTTCAACCTGCGGGGCAAACTGCCATTCATAAGTAGGTGTTATCAAAAAGACATCCACTCTTTCTAAGAATTCTATTGCTTCATTATAACATGATTTAGACGTTTTCTCTATCCAGATTGCTTTTTTATAAAATTTTAGTGAATTTTTAAGATATGATTTGACAAGGCCTTTCTTTTGGTGTAGAATCATGTTATAAAATCTAACACAAAGGAGATCTCTTATGACTTTAGTAGAATTTGAACACGTCGAAAAATATTACGGAGACTACCACGCACTCCGCGACATCAATCTCCGTTTTGAAAAAGGACAGGTCGTTGTCCTACTCGGACCATCTGGTTCTGGAAAATCCACTCTTATCCGCACCATCAATGGTTTGGAGGCTGTTGACAAAGGAAGTCTTCTAGTCAATGGTCACCAAGTTGCTGGTGCCAGCCAGAAAGATTTAGTTCCTCTTCGCAAGGAAGTCGGTATGGTTTTCCAGCATTTTAACCTCTACCCGCACAAAACAGTGTTAGAAAACGTAACACTTGCACCCATAAAAGTTCTAGAAATTGATAAAAAAGAAGCTGAAAAAACAGCTCAAAAATATCTGGAATTTGTAAATATGTGGGACAAGAAAGATTCTTATCCAGCCATGCTTTCTGGTGGACAAAAACAACGAATCGCCATTGCTCGTGGACTCGCTATGCATCCTGAACTCCTTCTCTTTGATGAACCAACATCTGCCCTTGACCCTGAAACCATCGGTGATGTTCTAGCAGTTATGCAAAAATTGGCCCACGATGGTATGAATATGATTGTCGTTACCCATGAAATGGGCTTTGCCCGTGAAGTTGCGGACCGCATCATCTTTATGGCTGACGGAGAAGTTTTGGTGGATACGACAGATGTTGATGACTTTTTCGACAATCCAAGCGAACCTCGTGCCCAACAATTCCTCAGCAAAATCATCAACCACGAAAGTGACAAAGTCAAATAAGGAGGCGCCTATGAAAAAGAAATTCTTTTTATCCGCATTATTGATTAGCCTTTTCGGCCTTGCTGCTACAAAACCAGTTCAGGCTGATACCACTGTCGCAGATATTCAAAAAAGAGGCGAACTGGTTGTCGGTGTCAAACAAGACGTTCCCAATTTCGGTTACAAGGATCCCAAGACAGGGACCTATTCTGGTATCGAAACGGACTTGGCCAAAATGGTAGCTGACGAGCTCAAGGTCAAGGTTCGCTATGTGCCTGTTACCGCTCAAACCCGTGGACCCCTTCTAGACAATGAACAGGTCGATATGGATATCGCAACCTTTACCATCACAGACGAACGCAAAAAACTCTACAACTTTACCAGTCCCTACTACACGGACGCATCTGGCTTTTTGGTCAATAAGTCTGCCAAAATCAAAAGCATCGAGGACTTAAACGGAAAAACCATCGGAGTCGCCCAAGGTTCCATCACCCAACGCTTGATTACCGAACTAGGTAAAAAGAAAGGCCTGAAGTTTAAATTCGTCGAACTTGGTTCCTACCCAGAATTGATTACTTCCCTGCACGCTCACCGTATTGATGCCTTTTCCGTTGACCGCTCGATTCTATCTGGCTACATCAGCAAGCGCACAGTGCTACTAGATGATAGTTTCAAGCCATCTGACTACGGTATCGTTACCAAGAAATCAAATACCGAACTCAACGACTATCTTGATAACTTGGTTACTAAATGGAGCAAGGATGGTAGTTTGCAGAAACTTTATGACCGTTACAAGCTCAAACCATCTAGCCATACTGCAGATTAAGGAGGATACCCCATGACAGATTTATCATCTTGGACAGCCTATTTTCAGGATTTTGGACAATTTTTCAATGGTTTCCTCTTCACTCTTGCACTAGCTATCGGATCTTTTATCCTAGCCATGGTTTTGGGCATCTTCTTTGGAGCCATGTCAACCAGCAAGCGTCCAATATTGAGAATTTTAGCTCGCATCTTTGTCGAATTTTACCAAAATACTCCCCTCTTGGTGCAGTTTGTTATCGTTTTTTATGGCCTACCTCTTATCAGTGACCATATCATCATGATTCCAATTTATTGGACAGCCGTTCTCTGCGTGGGTCTCTATCACGGCGCCTATATCGCTGAGGTGATTCGCTCAGGTATTCAGTCTATTCCTAGCGGTCAGATGGAGGCCGCCTTGTCGCAAGGTTTTACCTATATCAGCGCCATGCGCTTGATTATCTTGCCTCAGGCCTTCCGTATCATTCTCCCTCCTTTGACCAATCAAATCGTCAACCTCATCAAGAATACCTCGACAGTTGCTATCATCTCTGGAGTGGACTTGATGTTTGTGACCAAGTCTTGGTCAGCCCTCAACGGAAATTACATCCCAGCCTTTCTAGGTGCTGCCCTTCTCTACTTTTCTCTATGCTTCCCTGTTGCCCAGTTTGGTCGCAAGATGGAGCAAGCCAACAAAAAAGCCTATTCACTTTAGGAGGTTACTATGGAATCCATTTTAGAAGTTTTAACCCCAGATAACCTAGTCTTTATCTTTAAAGGATTTGGCTTGACCCTCTACATTTCTCTGATTGCCATCGTCCTCTCTACCCTTATCGGAACGGTGCTAGCCGTCATGAGGAATGGGAAAAATCCTGTCTTACGCATTATCTCCAGCATTTATATCGAGTTTGTGCGTAACGTTCCCAACCTCCTCTGGATTTTCACTATCTTTTTAGTTTTCAAGATGAAATCCACTCCAGCAGGTATTACAGCCTTTACTCTCTTTACATCAGCGGCCCTGGCTGAGATTATCCGAGGCGGTCTCAATGCCGTGGACAAGGGGCAGTACGAAGCAGGAATGTCACAAGGATTTACTTCTGCACAAATCCTCTACCACATCATTCTCCCACAAGCTATTCGCAAAATGTTGCCAGCCATCATTTCTCAGTTTGTAACCGTGATTAAGGATACCAGTCTCCTCTACTCTGTCATCGCCCTGCAAGAGCTCTTTGGAGCTAGCCAAATTCTCATGGGCCGTTATTTCGAACCAGAGCAAGTCTTCAGTCTGTATATCCTGATTGCCCTCATCTACTTCAGCTTTAACCTAGCAATCTCTAGTCTGTCTCATATGCTAGCAAAACGCTGGCAACAAGCTGCAGAATAATACTCTTCGAAAATCTCTTCAAACCACGTCAGCTTCACCTTGCCGTATATATGTTACTGACTTCGTNNNTTTTCATTGAGTATAAACAGCCACTCTCCAGTTCAATTGGAGAGTTTTTTTGATGAGAGTAGATATTTATAGACCTCAATTTGACACCATACTTTTTCTATGATAAAATGTAACAAATTTATTTACAACAAATCAAATCTAAATGAAATGGAATTTTCTATGAAAGCACTCAAAGGACTACTCTTTATCATAGCTAGTTTTATCTTGACTATGTTGACTTGGATGAACACTTCTCCCCAATTCATGATTCCAGGACTAGCTTTAACAAGCCTATCTCTGACTTTTATCCTAGCCACTCGTCTCCCCCTACTAGAAAGCTGGTTTCACGGTTTGGAGAAGGTCTATACTGTCCACAAATTCACAGCCTTTCTCTCCATCATCCTACTCATCTTTCATAACTTTAGTATGGGCGGTTTGTGGGGCACTCGCTTAGCTGCTCAGTTTGGCAATCTTGCTATCTATATCTTTGCCAGCATCATCCTTGTCGCCTATTTAGGCAAATACATCCAATACGAAGCTTGGCGATGGATCCACCGCATGGTTTACCTAGCTTATATTTTTGGACTCTTTCATGTCTACATGATAATGGGCAATCGCCTCCTCACATTTAATCTTCTAAGTTTTCTTGTTGGTAGCTATGCCCTTTTAGGCTTACTGGCTGGTTTTTACATCATCTTCCTTTATCAAAAGATTTCCTTCCCCTATCTAGAGAAAATCACCAATCTCAAACGCTTAAATCACGATACTAGAGAAATTCAAATCCATCTTAGCAGACCTTTCAACTATCAATCAGGACAATTTGCCTTTCTAAAGATTTTCCAAGAAGGCTTTGAAAGTGCTCCGCATCCCTTTTCTATCTCAGGAGGTCATGGCCAAACTCTTTACTTTACTGTCAAAAATTCAGGCGACCATACCAAGAATATCTATGATAATCTTCAAGTCGGCAGCAAAGTAAGCGTAGATAGAGCTTACGGACACATGATTATAGAAGAAGGACGAGAAAATCAGGTTTGGATTGCTGGAGGCATTGGGATCACCCCCTTCATCTCTTACATCCGTGAACATCCTATTTTAGATAAACAGATTCACTTCTACCATAGCTTCCGTGGAGAGGAAAATGCAGTCTATCTAGATTTGCTTCGTGACTATGCTCAGAAAAATCCTAATTTTGAACTCCATCTAGTAGACAGTAGGAAAGACGGCTATCTTAATTTTGATCAAGAAAAAGTGCCCAAACATGCAAGCGTCTATATGTGTGGTCCTCTTTCTATGATGAAGTCACTTGCCAAACAGATTAAGAAACAAAATCCAAAAGCAAATCTTGTTTACGAAGGATTCAAGTTCAAATAACCACTCATACTCTCCTGAGAATTCTAGGAGAGTTTTTTTATAGCCAAATGAAATAAGACCGGAGCGATGGAATTTTGGCATTCAAATCAATTGATAAGAATGTTTTATAGTGAGATCAAATAGGATACGAACAAATTGATTAGGAAAATCAAATGAATTTATAGAAATCTTTTAGCAGTCATGACGTCCTATTCCAGTTTCAAAATGCTATAAAAGCAGCATTGTGCTAGTCTAGTTTCAGTTTACTATACTAAAACGAGTAGCTTGAAATCAAAAAACCCACCCAATGGGCAGGTTCTATCTGTATTATCCAGCTAGATTAAGCTTTACCTTCTGAACCGAATACGTCGATACGTTCTTCAACTGATGCTTGGATAGCTTTTACACCGTCAGCCAAGAATTTACGTGGGTCGAAGAGTTTTTTCTTGTCGTATTCTGCTTCGTTTGCTTCGTAGTCACGAGCAAATTTACGAGTTGCGTTCGCGAATGCGATTTGGCATTCTGTGTTAACGTTAACTTTGGCAACACCAAGTTTGATAGCTGCTTGGATTTGCTCATCAGGAATACCTGATCCACCGTGCAATACGATTGGGAATCCTGGAAGAGCTTCTGTCAATTTTTGCAAGTGGTCAAGGTCAAGACCTTCCCAGTTTGCTGGGTAAGGACCGTGGATGTTACCGATACCAGCTGCCAAGAAGTCGATACCAGTTTCAACCATTGCTTTAGCGTCTTCGATTGGAGCCAATTCACCTTTACCGATGATTCCGTCTTCTTCACCACCGATAGTACCAACTTCAGCTTCTACTGAGATACCTTTAGCGTGTGCTTTTTCAACAACTTCTTTAGCCAATTTAAGGTTTTCTTCAACTGGAAGGTGTGAACCGTCAAACATGATTGAAGTGTAACCAACTTCGATACACTCAAGTGCATCTTCGTAGTGACCGTGGTCAAGGTGGATAGCTACTGGTACAGTGATACCCATTGATTCAACAAGGTTAGCGATCAAGTTGCGAGCAACTTTGTAACCACCCATGTATTTAGCAGCACCCATTGAAGTTTGGATCAAAACTGGAGCTTTTTTAGCTTCTGCTGCGCGCAAGATAGCTTGAGTCCACTCAAGGTTGTTTGTGTTAAATCCACCAACTGCATAACCGTTGTCACGAGCTGCTTGGACAAATTTTTCTGCTGAAACGATTGCCATTTTATCAGGCCTCCTGTATATTTTTATGGGTCATCCCATTTACATTGTTCATTTTATCACTTTTTGACAAAAAAATCTAGTTTTTCCCGTAGTTTCGATTGAATTTCTTCTAGCTTCATCTATGTAAACCCTTTCTCTTCCTAGTCTTGAGCGACTTTTGGAAAAGCTATAAAGAAGGTTAAACGATTCTCCTGCATTTCAAAACGATAGGGTAATTTTTCATGTTCCAATAGACTTTTGACCACAAAGAGCCCAATCCCAGACCCTTTGGCCTTGCGACTAGCATTGTCTGAAAAAGATTGAGCTAGTTTTTCTTGTTCTTCTGGACTGCAGCTATTTTCTATAAAGAGTTCCCCTTCTCTTTCTCCAATGCGAACCAAGCCACCTGGAACAGAGTGCTTGATAGCATTGCTGATGAGGTTAGACAGAATTAATTTCATGACAGATGGATTTAGATAAGCCTGCTGATGGATCAAACTATTGTCTATCTGGAGCTCTCTTTCCTTGGCTAGTAAAGCATAATCCTTGACTAGACTTTGCGTCATCTGGAGCAAATCAATTTCTTCCCTATCATCTCGCAATTCCTGCACAGAAGAGAGGGAAAGTATCTGGAGAACGTGGTGATTGAGCTCATCCACAATTCCTAAGGCAACTCCCAGATAGTGGTCCCTATCCTTATAACGACCAATATTTTCTTTCATATTTTCGATTAGGATTTTCAAACTAGCCAGCGGTGTTTTCAATTCATGAGAAGCCCCTCGTAGGAATTCGACCTTCATCTTTTCCAGCTGGAGAATGGCTTCATTCTTGTCATGCAAGTCCGCGATAACTGTCAAAAGATGTTGGTAGAGGCTATTGATTTGTTCCTTGAGATCACCAATCTCATCCTTGGAATCCACGCGCAATCGCACTTGAGTATCCAGTTCCATCATCCGACGGGTCACCCGCTTGATTTCCAAAATGGGGGCAACAATGGTCCGAGCATAGATGTAGGCCACCAAGAGGGAAATTAGAAAGGATGCCAGCAAGGTATAGGGGAGAAATTGGAGACTGATTTGCTCTGCTTCCTTTTGCAAGTCCATGGAAGCTAGAAACTGGAGAGTCATGGTACCACCGTCTTGCGTTGTCACCTCGCGCTCCTCGATAAAGAGGGAGGTTGTCTGGCGGTCTGTATCCAGAGGAAGATTGTCCTTGACTTCTAACTTGTCCTCGGTCATCTCGCCCTTGACGGCCCCCTGAATATCACTAGTCTGGGAGTACAAATCTAACACTTGCTCGATGCTCTGCCTATCCTTTCCTTCTAGGGACTGGGCAATGGCTGTCGCTTTCTGGCCAATGGTTTCCTGACGATGACTCAGATAAGTCGAGGGAAATAGAAAATAAATGGCTAAATGAAGGCAGATAACTAGAACACTAAATATCGAGAAGGTATAGATAAATATCTTTGTAAATAAACCTGTTCGTTTCATTTTCGCTCCAATTTATAACCAACATTGCGCACAGTGTGGATACAATCCAAGTCTAGCTTTTTCCGCAGTTCCTTGATATAAACATCAATGACACGGTCAAAGGGAACCTCATCTGTCGCTTTCCAAACGGCATCGATTATCTGAGAACGGGTCAAGGCACGTCCTTCATTTTTCACCAGATAGTCCAGAATTTCCAACTCTTTGGCATTGATAGGTACTTCTTGACCTGCGAGGCTTGCACTGTAACTTTCAAAGTCCACCTTGGCATCTTTATAGGAGAAGATTCGTCCTGTATCATAATAGCGCTTGAAAATCGCGTCCACCCTCACTTTTAAGAGGGAGAGGGAGAAGGGCTTTTCCAGATAGCCATCTGCTAGCGAAGCAAAGGCACTCATCTTGTATTCCTCATCCTGAAAGGCTGTTAACATCAAGACAGGGACTTGGCTGCTTTTGCGAATCTCAGCTAGTACTTCCAGACCATTGAGCTTGGGCATCTGGATATCCAGTAAAACCAAGGCTACTTCATAGCTGGAAAATTTTTCTAAGGCTTCTTGCCCATCCGCTGCCTCAATGGTTTCATAACCACAATCCGTCAAATAATCACTGATCCCCTCACGGATCATCTCTTCATCTTCTACAATTAAAATTTTCATACTTTAACTGCTCTCTATTTTTTATTTTTCTTAGAATAAATACCTACTCTATTTTCTATTATAATCTCTTGCTGGCCTTTTGTCTTTAAGCAACTGACCACTAGATAAAACAAAGAGAGCCTATCGCTCTCTCTGCTCACATTTCACTCTCTGTGGAATGAAAATTATTTAGCTGCTTTTGAAAATGTTACAACGTAGTTATAATCTTTCCCATTAGCTTGATAGACATAGTCCTCTTTGAAAGTATAGCCGCGTTTGCTCAACTCTTCTTTCTTAGCATCAACTTGGCTCTTGACCGCTGCTTTCACCTGTTCAGCTGATAAACCTTCCGCGATTTCAAGAGAAGTTCCATTGATATCTCCTAGGAAACCTGCAATATCTTTCATTTTATCAAAGTTATAAAATACATTTACTTTGACCTTTTGAGGAGCTGGCTGTTCTAGACTTCTACGATTTCTGCTAGCGCGTGGTTGAACTGCTGGAGCCATTCTGAAACCTGTAGTTCCTACTGGCTGTGTTTTGGATTCTTTTGTGAATTCTACAACATAATCATAGCTATCTCCACCTTCAATGATTTGATCTAAGTCTGTTTTTGACGTAACTGTAAAGCCTTGTTTTTTAAGTTTCTCGATTTGGGCTTTTGTTTTTTCTTCAACAGCTCGTTTTAAGTCTTCTTTAGATGTCTCTCCAGAGAAAGTAAGCACATTTTCGCCATCCAATTCTCCTAACGCTCCAGCTATATCTTTAAGAGCTGTTAAATTATAGTAGATATTTATTTTTTTAGTTTTATTAGATAAATCTCTTTTTACAACTTTTTTAGCTCTAACTTGAACTTTTGGTGCAATTCTAAATCCTGTAGTTCCTGTTTTCTCTTTAGTGAAAGTAACTACGTAGTCATAATGAGTTGCATCTGCTTGATCAATACCCACAAAGTACTCATCAGAAATTTTGTATCCTTTGCTTTCAAGTTCTGCTTTTTTCTTATCTATTCTTGCTTTTAAAATAGATTTCAAAGCTTCACCAGAGACATCTTTTGGTATGTCTACTTCATTTTTACCACCTAAATCATCAAAGAATCCAGGAATATCTTTCATACCATCAAAATTGTAATAAATAGAAACTTTATTTTTAGGTTCATTTACACTTCTAGGACGACGAGTTACTCGAGGTTGGTAAGTTCCTGCACTTCGGAAGCTGGAATTACCAGTTGCAGAACTATCCGATGTTGCCACAGGTTGTGTTTGTGATGAATCTTCAGATAAGGACGGCTGAGAAGATGGATTGCTAGAAGTTAGTGCACTGTTTGCGACTGTACTATTTTCATCGATAGTTGTACCACCAGCATGACTTTCGATTGGTTTCTTGAAATCAGGACTGGCATATTCTGCACCTGGAGTTTCTATTTTATCTAGTTCTGTTTCGTATTCATCTACCAACTCAGCCTGTTTATTTGTACCTTTCTCGTTTTCGAGTTTTTTATGGTACTCTTCAGTAAGTTTTTCCACTTTTTCGCGTGCTTCTTTTTTCTTATCATTACTTAAATTACTGTTGCTAATCTCAGCTTCTTTTGTAACCTTACGCTCATTAATCGCCTCTTTGTTACTGTCTTTGGTATCTTCTTCTAAAGTCTTCTCTGAATCATTATGTTCTTCAGCCGATGCATCGGCTTGAGGTTTTTCTTCTTTCGATTCGGATTCTGCATTAGCTACTTCTGTTCCTTCAGTTCCTGTAATTCCTACTTCTTTTGGTGCCGATGTTGAGTCTACTGTCCCTTCAGTTGAGTTTCCTTCTTTTGGCGTTAGTGTATCGCCTGTTTCTGATGGTTGTTCTTCTACTTTTGACTCTTTTCCTTGATCACCTGTAGTTGTTGCTTCGGGTGTTGTGTTATCTGATGAATTTGTAACATCTGTTGATGAATTTGAATTGTTTCCTGTTGTATCAGTTTTTTCTTCTGCTACTGTTTTTTCTGATTCACCCTCGTTAGTATCCTCATTTGTAGAGGTTGCTGCTGGTTTAGTAGCTTCAGATGTTCCTGGTTCTTCAGTTTCTTTTTCTTCAGGTGTTGGGTTTCCTTCTGTTCCTGTTACTCCTGAAGTTGAATCCCCTTCTTTCGGAGCCGTATTTGATGTTTCATCCTTTGAATCTACTGGATTTGATGTATCTCCATTTTGATTAGTTGGTAGTTTATCCTCTTTTGGCGCTGTTGCTTCAGTTTTTGGAGCTGAAGTTTCAGGTTGTTCTGTAGTTTCCACATTTGAAGTAGTATCATCTGTTACCGGACTTGATGACTCTGAATTGCCTGAATCATTTGTAGCATCTGCAGATGGAGTATTGGAAGGTTCTGCAGTTGTTTCAGAGTTACCTGTTTCTCCAGCTGGCTGTGCAGTAGAATTGGTATCGCCTGAAGCAACCGGTGTTTCTTCACTTGGGGTTACCGGTGACGATGTTGAATCACTTGGTTTTGGAGCTGTTTCTTCGCTTTCTGTAGCTGCTGAACCTGATTCTGATGACTCTTCTGCTGTTGCACCTGGTGTAGCTACTTCTGAACCTGTCCCTGCTTCTACAGCTGGTTGCGTAGCTGTTAACTCACCTTCAGAGGCAGTTGATGAAGATTCAGTTGATGAACTTGAGTCAGCTGAATTACTTGTTGCACTTGATGAAGCCGTACCGTCTGTAGCCGGCTGTTCTTCTGTGACTGTTGTTTCTTCTGCTACTGGTTTTTCTGATTTACTCTCGTTAGTATCCTCACTTGTAGAGTCTGCTGCTGGCGCTGTTGTTGCTGGTTCTGTAATTTCAGATGTTCCTGGTTCTTCAGCTTCTTTTGGTGCTACCTCTGGGTCTGTTGCTTTTGCTTCAGTTGATCCTGTTGAAGCTTCTCCTGTTGCTCCTGCTTCTTCTGAACCTGTTCCTTCAGGTGTTGATTCTACACTATCTTTCGGTTCAGTTGATTCCCCTGCTGTTCCTGAAGCTTCTCCTGTTGTTTCCCCTGCTTCTGCTGTTGCACCTGGTGTAGTTCCTTCTGTTTTATTTTCTTTTGGAGCTGGGGTTTCTTCTGCTGTTGCTCCTGCTTCTTCAGTTTCTTTTGGAGCTGGCGCTGAGTCCACTGTTCCTGGTACTCCTTCTGCTGACTCTTTTCCTTCGGTTGTAGATTCTTTAGGTGTTGAGTCTACACTTCCTTCTGCTTCAGGTGATTCTGTTGAATCTCCTTCTGTTTCTCCTGAAGCTTCTGCTGGTGCTTCTGTTACATTTTCTTTAGGTGTTGGGTTGGCTTCTGATTCTTCAGTTTCTTTCGCTTCGTTTGGAGCCGGTTTAACTTCTGTTCCTGCTTCTTCAGTTTCTTTTTCTTCTTTTCCTTCATCTCCTGATGGTGCTTCTGAAGCTTCTCCTGTTCCCCCTGAAGTTCCTTCTTCTGTTGTTGTGCCTGTCTCTACTGTTGCACCTGTTTCTTCTCCCGAAGCTTCTGAACTTATTCTTTCTGGTGCATTTTCTTTTGGAGCTGATTCTGATTCCACTGTTCCGTCAGGTGTTGTTTCTGCTGAAGTTCCTGAAGCTTCTGTTGATTCTGTTGCAGCTTCTGCGTTTGATTCAGTTGGTTTCGCTACCTCTGGCTCGGTTGCTTTTGATTCAGTTGATTCTGCTGGAGTTTCTGCGTTTGGTTCAGTTGGTTTCGCTGCCTCTGGCTCTGTTCCTTCAGCTCCATTTGCCGCTGATTCTGTTGAAGCTGGGGTTTCTGGTTTTGATGGTGCTGGGGTTTCTTCTGCTGGTTGATTTTGTTCTCCTGAAGTGCCTTCCTCTACCACTGGCGCTGGTTCTGTTGGTTCAGCTGACGCCTCTGGTTGTTCAACTTTCGGTGCTTCTATTTTTCCTTCAGTTGCATCTTCTTTAGGTGTTGGAGTAGATGGCTCTTCAACTTTCGGCGTTGGAGTTTCTGCATTTGGTACAGCTTGTTTCGCTACCTCTGGCTCTGCTGATTCTGTTGCCACTTCTGCGTTTGATTCAGCTGGTGTTACCACCTCTGGTGCTGTTTCTTTTGGTGCTGGTGTAGTCGCTGCGTCTTCTGCTTTTGGCGCTACTGGAGCTTCTGTTTCTTCTTTAACTTCTGGGCTTGTCTCTGCTGGTGCTTCTGAAGCAGGTTCTTCACCTGATTCTTCCGCTCTTTCCACTACTGGTGCTGATACAGGCTGATAGACTGGGCTATAGTTCACAGTCATTTTTTCAACTTTCTCAGTGACATCTGTTAATTCAAAGGTAACAGCTTTTGTTTCTTGGTCTTTCTTGAGCAAGACTTCATAAGTACGAACTTCGCCACTTGCACCGCTTTCTTTGATGACAATCTTGTGTTTTGTGACTGTATCTGAAACCGTTTCAGCTTCAGTAAAGTACAATTCATTGTGCGGTAAGAATAAATTCTTGCCTGAAGCTTGATTCATTTCTTGGAGTAAATCTACAGGGATATTGCTTGCTTCGCTGATAACACTTAATGTATCTCCCCACTTAATGACATACTTAAATAAATCACCTTCTTTTTGAAGGTCAGCTTTCACTTCCTCAACTGTTCTGGCTACCCAGACGCCATCTTGTTCACTGGCTGACACAGTTGGAGCTAAAAAGCCCAGACCCAGTAGAATCACACCTGTCGCAACAATTGCACCAGTTCTCAATTTTCTAAAACCACGGAGGGACAAGCTTCCTCTAACATTTGTTTGTCTCATAATGTTTATTTTTCCTCACTATTCTATATTTTCCAAAGTAGACCCTGCCTAGGTCTACTAGCCTATGTTTGCGATATGGATAGGCTTCTACAGATTTATCTATCTATTTTCAAGATAAGATTTCTATAGATTTTTATGCACAATTCCATATATAAGTTGCGAAACTCCTTTCTAATAAATTCCATAACCTTAGTATATCATATTTAAGTACTAAAGTACAAAGAAAACAACTGAAAGCAATGATTTTCACCACTGCTTTCGGATTTATTTATCATTTTAAAACTTTCAGTTGCTAGCCTCATTTTTCAGTCTAGCATCAGTATTATTCACCATCCAGCAGAAGTTCTTTTGGTTGTTTTCTGAGGAGATTGCTTGATGCAAGCGCCATAACGAGAACCACTAGAACTAAAGCAAGGACAAAGACGATGATAAAGTCTGATGTCTGAATGGAAATATCTAGGCTCGACAAGGTCTTGCTAAAGCCATCTACTTCTGCACCACCACCAAGGTTAGAGGCCTGAGCCGCCTTACTAGCCTGTTTGGCAACACCTGAAGTCACATTGGCAAGGACAGTATTTCCGATTGCACGAGCTGTGTAGTTGGCTAGGAAGTAAGCAGAAACGAGAGCAGGAATGGCAATCAAGATGGATTCAGTGATGAATTGTCCCAAGATACTTGCCTGCTTGAGACCGATAGAGAGGAGAATTCCCACTTCCTTGCGACGGGCATTGATCCAAAGGCTGAGCAAGAGGGCAAGGAGAAGGACTGAGAAACTCAAGCTACCCCAGAAGAGGAGGTTGGCCATCTTGTACATACCAGAGATGGATTGCTCAAGGGCTGGATAGTTAGACGAACTCTTCACCAGTGTATAGCTCTTCCAGTTGATACCACTTATGCCATTCAACTCTTTCATGACATCATCCAAGTTCTTGTCCGCTGTTACAAAGAAGGTTGCGTCCCCATAAATAGCTGTGTCTTCTGTGTATCCATAAAGTTTTGCAGCCGTATGGATATCTGTGATAGCTGTGTTTTCATAGAGTTCTTGTGAGTAAGTTACTGCCGACTTATTGTGGCCATCAAAGAGTCCCTTGATTGTCACTTCAACTGTTTCCTTGGCACCTTTTTCATTGTCTGCATCATAGACATTAGAGTCCAACTTGACCTTATCCCCTACTTTCCAGCCGTGTTTGGCTGCCAAGTCCTTGTGCATGAGGATCTTGTTCTTGTCGTCGTTTGTTAGGTGCTCACCTTCGACCAGCTTATAAGAACCAGAGACAAACTTGTCTTCTTTAGAGGAGTCATTGACACCTGTAATCATCAAGCTACTTCCAAAATGTTTGGCACGGTCAGGTGTCAGATTTTTCTTAGTTTCTGGCGTTTCGATAAGGTCATAGCCAGTCAAATCTCCGATAGCGTTGATACGTTTAACATAAGACTCGATGGCCTTGTTTTCGGTGATTTTTTTGATGTCCTCACCCTTGATATTCCCAGCACCACGTGGCGTTCCTTGATTAACGCGACGATTGATTTGCATGGAGAAGCTGTTAGTGATATTTTTAAATGTCTCCTGAGAAGCCTTGGCAGTAGCTCCCTTGATTGACAAGCCGACCAAACTCAAGCTCGCCATGAGGAGAATAATCAGGAAGATGACAATCGATTTGAAAAACTTCCTTGTAACATAGGCAAATGCGTTGTGTAACATAGGTTCCCTTTCTAGATGTTGTTCTATTTTATAGTTCTGATACTCAATGAAAATCAAAAAGCAAACTAGGAAGCTAGCCGTAAGCTGTACTTGAGTACGGTAAGGCGACGATGACGTGGTTTGAATTTGATTTTCGAAGAGTATAACAGAAAAAACTCATATTATTTCGTAGTATTGCGAGTTTCAGTCAGTTTCTTATCCTTCAACTCAAGTGTAATATCTGACGCTTGTGCCACTTCTTTGCTGTGGGTTACGACGATGACACATTTACCTGTTTTCTGGGCAAGTGATTTGAGCAGTTCGACAATATCTCCAGCAGTTTTAGGGTCCAGATTTCCAGTTGGTTCATCAGCTAGAATAACTGGAGCTTCTGAGACCAAACTACGAGCAATGGCAACACGTTGTTGTTGGCCACCTGATAACTGGAGAACATTCCGCTTGATCTGACTTTCATCCAAACCAAGCTCAAGCAGTGTATCCTTGCTTGCCTTTTTGTTAACCAAGCGGATATTTTCCAGTGGAGAAAGATAATCTATCAAGTTATAATTTTGAAAAACCAAGGAAATATGGTGCATACGATGGTAAGAATAGCCCTTCTTACGAATATCCTCTCCTTGGAAAAGGATCGAACCTTCAACAGGACTGTCTAAACCAGCCAGTAGGGACAAAAGAGTGGATTTTCCTGCTCCTGACTCACCAATGATACTGTAAAATTTCCCGGGTTCAAAATGATAATTAATCTGATATAGGACTGCTTCAGCAGTGTTCTTATAACGGTAGGTAAGATCTTGCAATTGTAATAAAGTCATGATTTCTCCTTCTTATACTCAATGAAAATCAAAGATTAAACTAGGAAGCTAGCNNGTTGCAGATGGAAGCTGACACGGTTTAAATTTGATTTTCGAAGAGTATTAACTAATAGATGATAAAATTTCTTTAGGCGATTTTCTAAATAGAAATAGGAAACAAAGGGCTACAGACAAGCAACTAATCAACAACAGAAAGACATAGGATTCTGCAAAAGATAGGATGCTGGTTGATAAACTGCTTGCTTTAGCTAGCGTATCTTGTAAACTTGCCTGATCTCCACTGGATAGAACAGTTTGGAGGAGATAAGATGTGATGGCGTTTCCTGCAGCAAATGCTGGAAGCAAAGCACCGAGAGATACCAAAACTACCTCTAAACAGAATTGTAGGAAAATCGAGCTCTTGCCTTTTCCAAGTGCCAGTAAAATTCCCACTTCGTAGACCCTCTCTCTCAACCAGAGAGACAAAACAAGAATTAAGGCCCCTGCTCCTGCTATCAACATCCCATAAAGGAAGATGGTTAGGAAGGTTTGGAAGGTAGCAACTGAGTCTTTGATTTGTTCAAAAGCCTTGTTTTCCTTTTCGACTTGATAGCCTTGATTTTCCAAGGCCAAGTTTTCTACCTGCTTCATGAGTTCGTCCATTTCCTTAGGATTTTCTACATAGAAGCGAGCTGCACTGACTAGAGATTCACCATTTCCCAAAAGACTTTGGCTACTTTCATAGTCTGTAAAGACCTGGTTTTCACTGAAGTCAGAAGACAAGCCTGTGAATTTTTCTTGTTTCTTACCAGAAAAGATGCCGACAATCTCAAACTCTACTGTTTGTCCTTTACCAGTTTCTGACTGACCAGCATCTAAGGCAATCTTGTCATGAAGGGAAAGACTATTCTTCTTAGCCAACTCTTCGTGGATGATGATTTTCTTTGAATCCCCTTTTTGAAGGTGTCGCCCTTCTTTTAAGTTGAAAGCCGAACTGGTAAAGGTCACATCCTTGGATGAATCCTCAAGTGCCATTAAGCTAACCAAGTTCTTGTCCGCAGCTGACAAATCATCACGTTCCACGCTCTGCTCTCCACTCACCGCTTCCTTGTCTTTTAATTTTGCGACCGTCTCGAGTTCAGGAGAGACATTTTCCAGTCCCTTAATCTTGCTTACAGATGCTAAGTCTGACAACTTAAAAGTCTGACCATTTTCTATTTTCTTAATAGAAAAAGATGTGTTGAGTGATTTATAAAGATTGGTTTCCACTGTTTTGTTGGACTTCATCAAAGTCAAACAGGCTGAAATTCCGGCCAATAGGACCAATAAAATCAGAAATAAAATAAAACTTCTCAGTCGCTTTCTGCTGACATAAGCCCAAGCTCTTTGGATTGGATTCATTTGTCACCTCCATATTTGTAAGACTATTATAAAACCCAAATATGAAATGTTTATGAAATACGAAAAAAGAACTAGAATTCTCACAAATGAGTGATGTTTCTAGTTCTTTTTGATTTACAAAGACTTTATGTAGGGAAAGCTACTAAGGAGCAGATGAGGTCCTCTATTTAAGCTTCCTCTTCATCGTCTTTTTTCTTTTTGGCAAATAGCAAGCCAAATGCGCCAAGAAGAGATAGAATTCCGAATGCACCTGTAGCACGGTCTTCTTGTGTACCAGTATTTGGCAATACTGCTTGCGGTTGAGAAACTGATGGATTCGTTTCTGACACTTCATTCGGCAATTGAGCAGGCACTTCAACTGTTTGACTTGGTTGTTCAGTCGGTTGAGTAGCTGGCATCTCAGCAGGGTTAGAAGTATCCGGTCTAGGATTTGTATCGTCAGATGGAGTAGCTGGTCTTTGTTGACCGTCTCCTGTTGGTCTAACTGGACTCACTTTCCTGAAGATGTGAGTTACAACATCATCTTTAGTTTCTGTTCTTACAAATACATAACCTTCAATTTCACCATGTTCAAATGCTTCATTGGATTCACCTAATACTGCTGGAGCTTTAGCATCAGGTTGCTTCAAGTCATTCCCTAGTTCATCTGTCCACTTAGTAATAATTAATCCTGGAACTTCTAATCTTGTAGAATCCCCTTTAGCAAATTCAATTACTAGATCTGTTGTCGGAATTGTATGACTAATTCCTGTTGTCGGATCTGTCACTGTCGCTGTACCGTCATCTCCTACTGTTACTTCCTTACCTGGGTTCTTAGCTTTAACTTTATCTGCCACTTGTTTTTTCTCTTCTGGAGTTAAGTGGGATTTGTCTTTGACTGGAACCTTGTCGGTTGGTTTCACTGGCGTGAAGTCTTGGTTCACTAGCTCTGTTCCTGGAATTGTATGACTGATGCCTGTTGTCGGATCTGTCACTGTTGCTGTGCCGTCGGCTCCTACTGTGACTTCCTTACCTGGGTTCTTTTCTTTGACTTTGTCTGCCACTTGTTTTTTCTCTTCTGGAGTTAAGTGCGCTTTGTCTTTCACTGGAACTTTTTCGGTTGGTTTCACTGGGGCGAAGTCTTTAACGGTTAAATCTTCTACAGGTAGTAATACAGATTCTCCAGTATTTTTATTCGTTACAGTAACATTACCCTTATCATCAACTTTAACTTCCTTATCTGGGTTAGCTTTTTTAACCCTCTTCACTAATTCCGTTATTTCTGTCGGTGTTAAATGTTCAGGGTCTGGAACTACAAGTGGTAACGGAAGTTTAACTCTAAACTCAATTGCTGGAGCACCTTTAGCACTAGTTAGTTTACCAGGAATTGTAATTTCGCTGGTACCTTCTGTCGGAAGTTTACCGTCTTCTTGAGCACTTCCTTTTCCTTTGGTTGATTTTTCTGGTAAGTCATCGTTTGTTAATGTTACTTTACCATCTTTTACCTCTTTTTCTCCATTAACACCTGGTAATTTCACTTTTGTACCGTCAGAAACACCTGTAACTGTGACATCCACATGTCCGTCAAGTTTATCTTGAGTTCCTACTGTAAATGTTGGAGTGGCACTTGGTACCAACTTCGCTGGTACTTTTGTTGTTGTTGTCGCTGGTTTGTGTCCGTCTTCTGTCACTGTTACGGTTGCACTATTGTTCGTATCATTTGGTAGGTTACTGTTTTCTACAGTAATTGTTCCATCCGTTACGGTATAGTCTCCAGGAACTCCTGCAATGGTTACTTTCGTGCCATTCGCATATGGTGTATCACCATCTTTATTAATGTGGTATGTCACATTTCCT
>NZ_VMMU01000014.1:0-73000 GCF_013277385.1 Streptococcus sp. 544 | reverse complement strand
TTGGGAATTTACCTTTTTTCAAGTACAGTTTTTCAAATTATAGTAAAAAGAGCCAGAATTGTACTGACTCTTCTATTGTTCATTAAACTTAGAAGCACGTTCTTCTCCCCACCAATAGGGCATTAGTTCTGCGACTTTCACTATCTTTCTTCTATCGTAGTCCATCATGAATTCTGCATCTTTATTTTCAGCGTTCAACTCTAAAAGGAATTCTCTGCACGCTCCACAAGGCATGGCTGAACTTCCACCATAAGGTGGTTTGTCTCGAAAGGCTAATACTTTTTTAACCTTAGTTTGTCCTGAAAATTGGTACATATTGAAGAGAGCTGCCCGCTCTGCGCAGAGATGGAAAACACCACAGGTTCCCTCCATACAGAATCCTGTAAATATTTGTCCATCTTCTGCTTCTACTGCAGCTACAACATGATTGGCATAAACAAAGTCTGATACTTCATGTGGATTGTATAGCTTCTGTGCTTCTTCGTACATCTTTTCCCAGATGTCCATTATTGTACCTTTCTTACTTAGAGATTTCTTTTAGCATGTTTTCGATATGCTGGATTGATTTTTCACGACCTAACAAGAAGATAGTATCTGGCAATTCTGGTCCATGCATTTCACCTGAAACAGCGATACGAATAGGCATGAAAAGATTTTTCCCTTTAATACCTGTTTCTTTTTGGACTGCTTTAATTTGTGGGAAGATATTCTCTGCCACAAATTCATCATCTGTCATCGCTTCAAGTTTTGCTTTGAAGGCTTCAAGAACTGTTGGAACTGTTTCGCCCGCCATGACTTCGCGCTCTGCTTCTGTCAATTCTGGGAAATCTGAGAAGAAAAGATCTGTCAATGGAATAATTTCATCTACTGATTTCATTTGTGGTTTATAGAGCTCAACTAGTTTTTCAGCCTTATCAGTCAACCGGCCTGCTTCCTCTAAGAATGGTTTTGCCATTTCAAAGATAGTTTCTAGGTCTGCATTCTTGATATAATCATTGCTCATCCAGTCTAGTTTTTTCTGGTCAAAGGCTGCTGGAGACTTGCTCAGACGGTTTTCATCGAAAAGTTTAATGAGTTCTTCACGAGAGAAAATCTCATCTTCGCCACCTGGGTTCCAACCAAGAAGAGCAATAAAGTTAAAGACTGCTTCTGGTAAATAGCCTTTTTTACGGTAGTCTTCAATAAACTGAAGGGTGTTGGTGTCACGTTTAGACAATTTTTTCCCAGTTTCAGAGTTGATAATCAAAGTCATGTGACCAAACTCTGGAGCTTCCCAACCAAGTGCTTCATAAACCATGAGCTGTTTTGGTGTATTAGCAATGTGGTCGTCTCCACGGATTACGTGAGAAATTTGCATATCATGGTCATCGATGACAACGGCAAAGTTGTAAGTTGGGTAACCGTCTTTCTTTTGAATAACCCAGTCACCACCGATATTGCCACCTTCAAATTCGATATCGCCTTTGACCATATCATGCCACTTGTAGATACCTGACTCATTGACAGCCAGACGAACAGTTGGGATGATCCCTGCTGCTTCACGTTCTGAGATGTAAGCTACTTTTTCTTCTTCACTCATACCAAGGTATTCGTTGATGTAGCGAGGTGTTTCACCAGCTGCTTCTTGGCGTTCGCGTTCAGCTGCCAACTCTTCTTCTGTAACGTAAGATTTGTAAGCTTTTCCTTCAGCTAACAGTTGATCGATGTATTTTTGATACAAGTCCAAACGTTCAGACTGGCGGTAATTTTCATGTGTTTCTGGACTTTCATCCCAATCCATGCCTAACCAACGAAGGTTTTCAAGCTGTGAACGTTCACCATCCTCGACATGACGTTTACGGTCAGTATCTTCGATACGAATGATAAAAGTTCCACCGTGATGACGGGCGTAAAGGTAGTTGAATAATGCTGTACGGGCATTTCCGATGTGTAGTAGTCCTGTTGGACTTGGTGCGTAACGTACGCGGATATCTTTTGACATAGTTTCTCCTATAAAGTCTCTAGGCGTCTGCCTTTTTGCTCTCTATATTATATCACAAGTCTTGGCTGAGTCCAATTTCTATGGATAAAGAGAGTAAAAAGAGTGGACAAACCACTCTTTTCTTCTATTATAGACGTGCGTTAAGTTCTTTGCTCAATTCTTCAAATCCTGGTTTTCCAAGAAGGGCAAACATGTTACGTTTGTAAGCTTCAACACCTGGTTGGTCAAATGGGTTGATAGCATTCAAGTAACCTGAAAGAGCGATAGCCAATTCGAAGAAGTAGATTGTATAACCAAGAGTGAAAGCGTCTTGCTCTGGAAGAGTCACGTACATGTTTGGTACATCACCGTCTGTGTGGGCAAGAAGAACACCGTCAGTTGCTTTTTTGTTTACAAAGTCAACGTCTTTTCCTTGAAGGTAACCAAGTCCATCAAGGTCTTCTTCCAAGCTAGGGATAATCACGTTTTTACGAGGTTTGTCAACACGGACAACTGTTTCAAACATGATACGAGTTCCTTCTTGGATAAATTGACCAAGTGAGTGCAAGTCAGTTGAGAAGTTGGCTGAAGTTGGATAGATACCTTTTTGGTCTTTTCCTTCTGATTCACCAGCCAATTGTTTCCACCACTCTGAGAAGTATTGAAGTGATGGCTCGTAGTTTACCAAGATTTCAGTTGCATAGCCTTTACGGTAAAGGATGTTACGAACTGCTGCGTATTGGTAAGCTTCGTTTTCAGAGATTTTATCTGAAGTGTAGTCTTTGCGAGCTGCATTCGCACCTTCCATAAGGGCTTTGATGTCAGCTCCTGATGCTGCGATTGGAAGCAAACCAACGGCTGTCAATACTGAGAAGCGTCCACCGATGTCGTCTGGAACAACAAATGTTTCCCAGCCGTTAGCATCAGCTTCAACTTTAACAGCACCTTTTTGACGGTCAGTCGTTGCATAGATACGTTTGTTGGCTTCTTCTTGACCGTATTTCTTAACCAAGAGTTCTTTGAAGACACGGAAAGCGATAGCTGGTTCAGTTGTTGTACCTGATTTAGAAATCACGTTTACTGAGAAGTCTTTATCAGCTACGTACTCTACCAAGTCAGCAAGGTAAGTAGATGAGATTGAGTTTCCTGCGTAAAGGATTTGTGGAGCCTTGCGTTCTTCTTTTGTTTGCAAGTTTGCAAAGTGGTGGTTCAAGAAGTCGATTGCTGCTTTGGCACCAAGGTAAGATCCTCCGATACCAATTACAACCAAAACATCGCTGTCTGATTTGATTTGCTCAGCAGCTTTCAAGATGCGGTCAAATTCTTCACGGTCGTAGTTTTCAGGAAGATCCAACCATCCCAAGAAGTCGCTACCAGCACCAGTCCCTTTACGGATCAATTCATCTGCTGCTGTTACTTGTGATTGCATGTATTCCACTTCATGTGGTGCAACAAATTTGTCTAAAACTTTTGAATAATCAAATTTAATATGTGACATGTTATTCCTCCAATATTTCTTCTTTTCTATCATAACGCTTACCTTCGTTTTTTTCAAGTTTTTTTGTCGAATTTCTCCAATTTTTATCAGAATTCAAACGTTTGCGTAAAAATCCCACATCCCAAAAATTTTGAAAAAATAAAAGAAAGAACGACCAGATGTCCCAGTCGTTACAGTTCATTCAATAAATACTCAAATAATTCTAAATTACCATCTTCTTCATTAACCAGAAACTCTGGATGCCACTGCAAACCGATAATGCGGTGCTCATCGATAGACTCAATCGCTTCGATGGTCTGGTCTCTTGGATCAATAGCGGTTACACGGAAATTAGGTGCCAAATCTTTAATGCTTTGACGATGGACGGAATTGACCTGACTTTCTTTTCCAAATAGCTGGGCAACCACGCTTCCCTCCACTGTCTCAACAGAGTGAGATGTTCCGAAAGGTAGGCCTTGCCAGTGACCTTCGATTTCTTGATTGAGGGTTCCACCAAAGGCAACATTGACAAGTTGAACACCACGACAAATTGCCATAATTGGTTTATTCTGACGAAGCGCTTCTTTTAAGAGTGCCAATTCAAATTCATCACGCACTAGATTGTAATCATCGCTCTCAATGGTCTTTTTCTCTCCATAAAACTGAGGATGAACATTTTGGCCTCCTGTCAAAATGAGCTTGTCAATCATTTCCACATAATCGCGTACAACAGACTCATCACCAACAGGAATGACTAAAGGGAGACCGCCGACTTGACGAATGCTCTCTGCGAATCTACAAGATACAGATGAATGAATGTTTTTTCCTTCTGCGTCTACGGGACATAGATTTGCAGCAACTCCTACAACCGTTCTAGCCATGATGTCTCTCCTTTCGAATATTAACGATAGTCCTATCTTATCACTCAAAATGACTTTCGTCTAATATGTTTTTTTAAAGGTCGTGATAAAAATTTTTTATGGACAAGAAAAAGCTGCCCACATAGGACAACTTCTTCCTTATTCGAAGACAAATTGATTGTGATAGAGTTCTGAGTAAAATCCACCTAACTTCAAGAGTTCATGGTGATTACCACGTTCAATGACTTCTCCATCTTTAAGGACAATAATCTGATCTGCATTGAGAATGGTTTTCAAGCGGTGGGCAATAACGAAACTGGTTCTACCTGCTACAACCGCCTCCATGGCATGCTGAATCTTACTTTCAGTCACCGTATCTACGTTTGAAGTGGCTTCATCGAGAATGAGGACTTCTGGATCTGTCATCAGGGTTCGAGCGATAGAAATCAATTGTTTCTGTCCAGTCGAAAAGATGCTCTGCTCATCATCTATAAGAGTATCGTATTTGTCAGGTAAACTTTCGATATAGTCGTGAATATGGGTTGCTTTGGCTGCTGACTCAACCATTTCCCGACTGGCATCTGGCACACCGAAACGGATATTGTCTCGAATGGTTCCGCTAAACAAGACCGAATCTTGCAAGACAATTCCCACCTTGCTTCTGAGACTATCCAAATCATAGTCACGAATGTCTTTGCCATCAAAATAAATACCACCAGCATCAACATCATAAAAACGATTGATGAGGTTCATAATGGTCGTTTTCCCTGACCCAGTCGGACCAACAACTGCTGTCATCTGGCCTTTAGGGGCAGAAATGCTAACATCTTTCAAAATAGGTTTATCAGGCAAGTATGAAAAATCAATATGACTAATTTCAACACCTTCTTGCAACTGAGTGAAGATTGGAGCCTTTTCAGGTCGGATTTCTTCCTCTGCGTCAAACATTTCCTGAATCCGTTCAGCACCTGTAAAGGCCAACTGGAGACTTCCCCAACTAGCTGCAACTTGAATAATAGGCTGGTAGTATTGCTGAGAAAATTGGGCAAACATAACAATCAGACCTAGGGCTGTACTTGTTTCAATAGACTTATCATTCAAAAGTACAGCTGAACCAGCAAAGATAATGATGGCTGTGTTGACCAGACTCATCCCATTCATGACAGGGAAAAGAATTCCTGAAAACATTCTTCCTTTAAAGGTTGCCTTGCGCACGCGCTCATTTTGTTCAAGAAATCCTGCCATCATATCCTCTTGAATTCCTTGCACAATCACGGCTTTTTGGCCTGAGATACTCTCATCCATATAGGCGTTGAGTTTCCCTACCTCTTTTTGTTGGAGGTTGGTGTATTTGCGGGCCATTTTCACGATGAAAATCAACATAAGAAAGGCCACTGGTGTGCTGGCAATAGTGATGAGGGCCAGGGTCACATTTCTCGAAAACATGACAAGAATCAGACCAATGTATAAAACAATATTGCTCATGACCTGAACCAGACTTTCATTAAAGGCTTGGAGAATATTATCCAAATCACTGGTAAAACGAGACAGGATATCTCCATCTTGTCGGCGGTCAAAGAAAGAAACCGTCAAGCGAGCAAGCTTACCAAAGAGACCTTTACGCATCTCGTTGGTCGACTCTGCAATCACGCGCGTCATGAGACACATGTATATGACGCTGGAGATAAATAGAACTAAAACCAGCAGACCAAGATTGACCATGATTCCTGATAGGCTTTGCCAAACAAGTTCTGGATTGCCATTTTGATAAGCTTGAACTAAATTAGCTAACTGCGTCACTGCTTGTCCAGAAAAGACTGGAAAGAGGGCTTGGGCAAGAGTCGCCAGAACAATCATCAGGATAACAACTACAAATGATAGCTTATAGACTTTAAAATAATTCCAAAAAAATTGAACTGTCTTCATTTTACTCCTCCTTTCCTTTCTGTGTTTCGTAGATTTCACGGTAAACGGCATTGTTGGCAACCAAGTCTGCATGCGTGCCTTGACCAATCAATCGTCCTTGATCTAGAACCAAGATCTTGTCTGCATGGACAACCGAGCTAATCTTTTGCGCGATGATAATGGTTGTTGTTCCCTTCAAGTCCTTATTCAAGGCTTCTTGAACCAGGCGCTCTGACTTGGCATCCAAGGCCGAGGTCGAATCGTCAAAAATCAGAATACGCGGATTGCTGACAATCCCACGCGCAATCGACATCCTTTGTTTTTGCCCACCAGAGAAGTTGGTTCCTCGTTCCTCAACTGGACTTTCAAAGGTTTTCTCCATACGATGAATGAATTCACTGGCTTGGGCAATATTGGCTGCACGCTCCATTTCAAATAGAGTAGCATCTCCTTTGCCCTGTCTCAAGTTATCTGCAATCGTTCCACTAAAGAGAATAGCACGTTGGAGAACGATAGAAACTGTTTTACGCAGGGTTCCTTCACTCACTTCTCGAATATCCCTGCCTCCGATTTTGATAGCCCCTTCCTGTGGGTCAAAAAGACGTGGAATCAATTGAGCCAAGGTTGATTTTCCTGCACCAGTCGCTCCAACGACACCAACCATCTGACCAGGTTCAATAGTAAAGCTCACATCTTTCAGCATCGGTTCCTTGTCCATTGGATAGGTAAAGGTCACATTTTCAAAACTAAGACTTCCGACTAACTCTTCATCTGGGACATCCTTGAAAGTCATGGCTGGCTCTGCGTCCAGAATTTCTCGAATACGACGCATGGAAATCATAGCACGACTGACAGAATTTCCTAAAAATCCAACCATAACAATGGTAAAGATAATCTGGCTTAGGTAATTGACAAAAGAAGCAATGGAGCCAACAACTGACGGATCCGACTGAACCATCCCTGCAACTAGCCAAATAGAGAGGAAAACCGCCCCGTAACCGACCAACATCATGAAAGGTTCCACTACTGAAAAGGCATAACCAATGTAAAGATTTTGACCGAGTAACTCGTCTGAAACCTCCGTAAACTTAGCAAATTGCTCTTTTTCTTGGACAAAGGACTTGACCACACGAACGCCACGCAGATTTTCCTTGGCAATGGCATTGATGCGCTCAAGAAGGGTTTGAAACTTGGCAAAACGAGGCCCCATCATTCCCATCATGACAGCAGTCAAACCAAAAATCAAGACTACCATGAGAACAATCACCCACCACAGAGAAGGTAAGGTTTGAACCGCCAGGATAAAGGAACCGATGAACAAGAGGGGAAGCCTGAAAAGAATTTGGAAGGTCATCATGACCACGTTCTGAATCTGGTTGATATCGTTGGTCATTCGAACGACTAGATTTCCCGCATTAAATTGTTCAATATTGGCATAAGAAAAGGTTTGGATTTTACAGAAGGCATCCTCCCGAAGGTCGGATGAAACTCCTTGGGCAATATAGGCTGCAAGGATAACATTGAGCCCACCAGCAACTAGACCGACCAAAGCCACACCAATCAACCAAGCCCCGATACTATAAATAGCTTCATATTTTCCAGCAAGGAGGGCGTCTAACACTTCCTGCAGGTAACGCGGTTGCAAAAGTGAACTGGCAACCATCAAGCCTGTCATCAGGAGCGAAGCCAAGGCCTGCCACTTGTAGGTTTTTATTTTCTGAATCAGCATACTTTCTCCTTAAAAAATAGACAAAAGGGAGCGACAATGCGTCAGCTCCTTTTCATTCTGTTTGTGTGATGTTATTCTAGCAAAAAAGTGGGTGATTGTCAAAGAAGTCTCCTTGATACAGCTAGACTAACTAGTGAGTCTTGGTTTTATAGTTTCTGTTTTAACTCAACTAAGACATTCATAGCCTGCATAGGTGTCATATTGTAAACATCCAGTTTAGCTAATTCTTCTAGGATAGGATGTTCTTCAGTCGTATCAAAGAGTGAAATCTGTTCTGTGACAGCACTTGTTTGCCTCACGGGAGCAGGACTTTCTGTCCCTTGATTCTCTAACTGAGTCAAAATCTTATCCGCCCTTGCTAAAAGGTCTGCCGGCAAGCCAGCAATCTTGGCAACATGGATACCGTAGGATTTATCAGCTGGCCCTGGTTCAATCTTGTGAAGGAAGGTAACCTGCCCATCCTGTTCCAAAGTTGCCACGTGGACATTGACTAAGTGTTCCAAGCTAGACTCCAGACTAGTCAACTCATGGTAGTGGGTCGCAAAGAGGGTCTTGGCTCCGATATGTTCATGAATGTATTCGATGATGGACTGAGCAAGAGCCATACCATCATAAGTTGCAGTTCCCCGTCCCAATTCATCAAAAAGAATCAAGGAATTTTTGGTCGCATGCGAAATGGCATTATTGGCCTCCATCATCTCCACCATGAAGGTTGATTGACCTGAAACCAAGTCATCTGCTGCTCCGATACGGGTAAAAATCGCATCAAAAATCGGTAAATGGGCGCTTTCAGCAGGAACATAGGAACCCAGCTGGGCCATAACCGCCGTCATGGCTAACTGACGCATATAGGTTGACTTCCCGCTCATGTTGGGCCCTGTAATCAGTTGAATACTGGTATCTTCTGCCATCTGAATCGTATTGGGAATATAGGTCTGAGCCCCCATAACCTTTTCAACGACAGCATGGCGCCCTTTCTGGATATCAATTCGCGAATCATCTCCGAATTCAGGTCGAATCAAATGCTGGGTTTCAGCTACAACCGCCAGACTTTGCAAGACATCAACTGTCGCAATTCCTTGAGCTAAAGCCTGCAAACGCTGGATATACTTGCTGACCTCTTCACGAATACGCATAAAAATTTCGTATTCGAGATTGGCTGACTTCTCACGCGCCTCCAGCATATCTCCCTCGATACGCGCTAATTCTTCGGTTCCAAAGCGTTCTGAGTTTTTCAGCGTCGCCTTGCGGAAAAAGTGAGCAGGCACATTTCCCAGTTGCGAATTGGTCACATGGAAATAGTAGCCATCCTTTTTATTGTAGTCAATCTTGAGCGTACTGATACCAGAGTTTTCTCGCTCCTTAGCCTCAATCTCAGCAATCCAACCAGTCCCTTCTCTGAGAACGCGACGGTACTTGTCTAAGGTCTCATCAAATCCAGTTCGGATAATTCCCCCATCTGTAATCACATGAGGAGCTTCAGGAGCAATCGCTGCGCTAATCAAACTCTCCAACTCAGGGATTCCATCCAGTTGTTCGATGAGATAAGCTAAAGCAGGTTGCTCCATCCCTTCTAAAATCGCACGAATCCGTGGCACACTGGACAAGGTAGTCGCCAGCTGCAAGAGATCCTTGGGATTGGTCTTGCCAAAAGAAACACGACTAGCCAAGCGTTCGATATCATAAACACCCTTGAGACTGTCTGTCAAATCACTGCGCTCAAAAAAGTGATCAAGAAAGACCTGCACCACTTCTTGACGTTGGACGATTCGTTCCTTATCAATCAAGGGGCGATGAATCCAAGAACGCAAGAGACGCATACCCATAGCCGTCTTGGTTTCATCCAAAAGCCAGAAAAGACTGCCTTGCTTCTTGCCTGAACGAGCATTCTCAACCAAATCCAGACTAGCCTTGGTCGCATAATCCATCTGCAAAAAATCTTTGATTTCATAGCGGATAACAGGCTTGAGGTGGTTCAATTCCCTCATCTGAGTCCGATGAACATACTGGAGCAATTTACTAGATGCCGCTTGCTCCACAGCTGCCAATCGTGAATCCAGCAAATGAAGGTCTTCAAAGCCTTCTTTTTCATAGGAAAGTACCAGATTCATCTGACGACTAAGGATTTGTTCATCTTCCTCAGACAAGTCATAGCCCAGCACCACTTCTCGCGCCTTGAGATTACGGATTTCCCCACAAACCAGCGTGAAATCCAAAAGACCTGTCACATAAAAGTCACCCGTCACCAGGTCCATATAAGCTAAGCCAAATTGATTGCCATCTCGATCTATGGCAACCAAGAAGTTGTTCTGACTATCCGGCTTACTGCTATCGACCACTGTCCCTGGCGTAATGACTTGAACAACCTCTCGTTTCACAACCCCAACTGCTTGTTTAGGATCTTCCATCTGTTCTGCGATAGCCACCTTATAACCCTGCTCAATCAAGACATCGATATACTGTTGGGCAGAATGATAGGGAACACCCGCCATAGGAATCGGATTGTCGGCATTCTTGTTGCGACTCGTTAAGGAAATTTCCAGAATCTGCGCAGCATTGACCGCATCCTCATAAAATAATTCATAAAAATCACCCATCCGAAAGAGCAAAAAAGCATCTGGATATTGCTTTTTAATATCCACATACTGTTGCATGCCGGGTGATAGCTTTTCTGTCGCCATTTTCCGTCTCTCCTTGTCAAAAATAAGTCTTGAGAGCAACTCCCAAGACCTTACTTATCTTTCATCAAATCTAGCAAACGATCTTCCATGAGTTTGGCAACGTGCTGGTCTCGACAAATAACCAATAAGGTATTGGCACCAGCAACTGTTCCTAAAATCCATTCATCCTTGTTTGCATCTACAATATTTGCCAAAACAGAGGCTTCGCCCAATTTGGTATGAAGCACCAAGGTAAACTCTGCTCTTGCAACACCTTCTAAATGATGAGACAAAAATTCCACCAAATCAATCTTTTCTGTCTCATTTGCTAGTACATAATACACCATATCATTTTTCTTGACCTTGGTCAAGCCGATTTCGCGCAAATCACGAGACAGGGTTGTCTGCGTCACAAAAACATTGTGCGCCTCCAACCGATCTTGAATTTCTTTTTGTGTACTTAATTTCTCCTCAGTAATCATTTTTTTTATTAACTGATGACGATCTCTTTTTCTCATAAAATCCTCTTATGTGAATATTTATAACTATTTTTATAACTATATTATACCAAAAAAATAGGAGATTTCAAAAATTTTTTCTTCTTTCTTTAAAATTGTGATAAAATAGTAGAAAAGTCCAAAAAGGAGCTCTTAATGAATACAAAAGAATTGATTGCTAGCGAGTTGGCTAGCGTCATTGATAGCCTGGACCAAGAGGCTATTTTAAATTTACTGGAAACCCCTAAAAACTCAGAAATGGGAGACATTGCTTTCCCTGCTTTTTCTCTTGCAAAAGTCGAACGTAAAGCACCTCAAATGATTGCGGCTGAACTGGCTGAAAAAATTAACAGCCAAGCCTTTGAAAAAGTTGTCGCAACAGGACCTTACGTTAACTTTTTCCTTGATAAATCTGCCATTTCTGCTCAAGTATTGCAAGCTGTTATCACTGAAAAAGAACACTATGCTGACCAAAACATTGGTAAACAAGAAAATGTTGTTATCGATATGTCTAGTCCCAATATCGCTAAACCATTTTCTATTGGTCACCTGCGCTCAACTGTCATCGGAGATAGCTTATCACATATTTTCCAAAAAATCGGTTATCAAACGGTCAAGATCAACCATTTGGGAGACTGGGGTAAACAGTTTGGAATGCTGATTGTAGCCTACAAAAAATGGGGCGACGAAGAAGCTGTAAAAGCTCATCCAATTGATGAACTTCTTAAACTCTATGTCCGCATCAATGCTGAGGCTGAAAATGACCCTAGCTTGGATGAAGAAGCACGCGAATGGTTCCGTAAACTTGAAAATGGAGACGAGGAAGCTCTCGCACTTTGGCAATGGTTCCGTGATGAAAGTTTGGTAGAATTTAACCGTCTTTACAATGAATTGCAAGTCGAATTTGACAGCTACAATGGGGAAGCCTTCTACAACGATAAGATGGATGCTGTTGTAGACATTCTTTCTGAAAAAGGCCTTCTTGTTGAATCAGAGGGTGCCCAAGTTGTCAACCTTGAGAAATACGGAATTGAACATCCAGCCCTTATCAAGAAATCTGATGGTGCAACTCTCTATATCACTCGTGACTTGGCTGCAGCTCTTTACCGTAAAAACGAATACCAATTTGCCAAATCTATCTACGTAGTTGGTCAAGAACAATCTGCCCACTTTAAACAGCTCAAAGCTGTCTTGCAAGAAATGGGCTACGACTGGAGTGACGACATTACTCACGTTCCTTTTGGTTTGGTTACCAAAGAAGGGAAAAAACTCTCTACTCGTAAAGGGAATGTCATCTTGCTAGAGCCTACAGTTGCAGAGGCCGTTAGTCGTGCCAAAACCCAAATCGAAGCTAAAAATCCTGAACTTGAAAATAAAGACCAAGTAGCGCATGCTGTTGGGGTTGGAGCCATTAAATTCTATGACCTCAAAACCGACCGTACAAATGGATACGACTTCGACCTAGAAGCTATGGTATCCTTCGAGGGTGAAACTGGGCCTTACGTTCAATATGCCTACGCTCGTATCCAATCGATCTTACGTAAAGCGGATTTCAAACCAGAAACAGCTGGCAACTATAGCTTGAATGATACTGAAAGCTGGGAAATCATCAAACTCATCCAAGACTTCCCACGTATTATCAACCGTGCGGCGGATAACTTTGAACCTTCTATCATTGCTAAATTTGCAATTAGCCTGGCTCAAGCCTTCAACAAATATTATGCACATACACGTATCTTGGATGAAAGCCCAGAACGCGACAGCCGTCTAGCCCTTAGCTACGCAACCGCAGTCGTTCTCAAAGAAGCCCTTCGCTTGCTTGGAGTAGAAGCACCAGAGAAGATGTAAATCGTTACAAGAGACTGGAACTAAAGTTCCTAGTCTCTTGACGGCAATCGCTATATGGCGAATTGCCTAAACGCTTCACTAATTCACCTAACCAAATAATATCGATTTGGTTAGGCTCATGTCGTAATCTTTTAATCACTTTATTGTAAAGTAGTCTAAGTAACTAAGACCAAATCCTATGCGGACTTTGGCTAGGCGCTTCACTAGTTTTAGGACATAAATATGATCGATTTATGTCCTAAAACGTCGTAATCTTAAAGTTATTGGAACTAAAGTTCCTAATTGTTGGACGCTAGCCGCTTAGATGCGGACTAGCTAACTGCTTCACTAGTCATAATCAGAGACACTTGTCTAAACACTTCACTAATTCACCTAACCAAATAATATCGATTTGGTTAGGCTCATGTCGTAATCTTTTAATCACTTGATTGCAAAGTAATCTAAGTAACTTACACTAAAGCCTATACGGATTTTGGTTTAGAGGCCTATCAAAAATCTTATCAAGTTTTGTTGACTTGTTCTGCTATTTTAGATCCACTAAATCGATTTATTCACTATTACTTCTTTATCATACAGGGAGATATTCTATGAGCCAATATGCTTATATCCTCGTTGTAATTAGCTTGGTGTTCCTTTTTCTGCTCAATAAGTACGAAAAGGAGAGACTTCAAAGGCTCTACCAAGAACAACTTTTGAAGGATGAAACATTCAGGGCTGACATCAAGGAGAAAATTCACACGACTGAAAATATCAATGATGTCATTGCTTACATCAATAAAACTTATCATCTGGGAATGTTGCTATCAAAAGACATTACAGATCAATTGAAATAAACCTAGCTATTCTTTAAGAAATATGAAAACCGAGACTATGAGTTTAATACTGAGTCTCGGTTTTTAGTATGTTCAATTGAAACAAGTGTTGAAAACTTGTTGTAGCAATTCTAATATAGGGATGGATAGACTTTCAAAAATATCATTTACAAATATTTTTAAAGAAATTAAACTCTCTATATTTACTATTCTTATAGACTGTTAAATCAACATCCTCTACAACTTCTTTCACATCTATATTGACATCATAGGGCAAAGAAAGAAAATCTAAATTATAAAATTCTGTACTCATCTCTTTTAAAATAAGAAGGTCTAACAAGTAGTCCTCCACTCTGATTTCAACTTGAATTGTCTTAGACATGAAATTTTTTAGAATCATAAAGTCCTTTACTTGCTTTCTTTTAGGACTGATATACTCAAATCTTTTTCGTTCAAAAATAATTTTCTCCAAATGTTACACCATTTCAATAATATCATTTTCTAAATAACTGCAGAAGCAATTCTTCTTTTTAATGCAGGCTTCATTAAAATTTCCCTTGTTTAATTCTCCCAAAACATTTTGAAATAGTGCAAATAAAAGCTCCTAGTAAAAATTCCTGTAGGAAAAATCCAAAATAAGTTCCTAACTGTAAATTTCTATTGAATGTAAATACGGAAGTTTCAGATTGAATCGTATTTTGTTCTATAAGCGTCATAGGAGTAACCCTGAAAATTCCAAACATCATTAAGGCATAGATCATTCCAAAAATAATTAATAGCACCCAGCTATGCTTACTCCTAGAAGAAATACTTCCCGATAACAAAGCTAATACTATTGACGGTATAATTTGTACAAACAGCATAAATTGAAAAAGATTAAAATTATCTAGTGTAAAAAAACATATTGTAAATTCCACAATTAGTAATAGAGAAAATACTCTATCTATTTTTGTAAATTTCATTCTACCTCCTTTAAATTCACATCCATCATTACCTTAGACCCTCAATAACATTTTTATTTGCTGCAACCATTGCAGGCATAATACTAAATACAATTCCAAATACGCCCGTTGTGAATAGAGTAATCAAAATATGATCCAGAGTTAATGTCGTAACAAAACCACTCATGTTCATTAAAACAACAAATAATGTCGCTACTCCAATACCAGTTATAGCTCCCAGAAGCGATAAAAGAATCCCCTCCATCATATATGATTGATAAATATCAGATTTTTTAGCTCCCAAAGCTCGACGAATGGCTATCTCCTTACTACGTTCGCTAACAGAAGACAACATAGCATTCATAACCCCAAAACCAGCTACAAAAATTGAAATACTTGATAAAAGTGCAATGAAATTTAATATTGTAGTAGCTTGGGCCTTTGTTTCCTCATATACCCTTCTATTATCTATATATCCATAAGTTCCTTCCTTGCGGAATATTCCATAAGTATCTAAAGCAGATAAAGCCTTATTAATATTCTCCAACTGATTAGTTTCTACTACTAACTCATCAAAATATTCCCTTCCTCCTAAAAGTAACTCTTTGATTTCATTGGTAACCAATAAAGAAGGTAATCTTTCATTAACAGCTGATCCATAATATATTGCCTGAATTGGATATTCTTTTCCAGATATATTGATAGTCTCTCCTAAAAAAGTTTCAATATTTTCCTTTCTAGTCAATGACATGAGAGCCTTATCGCTAATAGCGACACCTCCATCTAGTTCCTCTAATGCTCTTCCTTTTAATAAAGCAGGCACAACTAAACCATTCTTATTCAAATCGCCCAATGTTCGAAAACTAAGATTCTGCTTAGAATCATTAAAATACGTTTCAGCATACAAGGCATAAGAGCTGGAAGAAAGTCTTGCATGTTTTCCAATAGTTTGCTCAACCAATTGTTTATCTTCCTGTGTAAACCCTCTAATATCCAACATATTCTGAGGAGTATAAGTCATTGTTGCTGTGTCTTCTTCTATCTTTAAATCATTACCTAATGTAGAAGTTGTATAGGAAGAACTTGATAGTATTACTAATAAAACAAATGTTGCCACTGTGATGGCTAAGGATGTCAGAATACTTTGTCTTTTATTCCTCTTTAACAGTTTTAGAGTATCTATTAACAGCTTTTTAAACTTCATGTAATCCTTCTCCTTCAGATGTTAGATACCCATTTTTCATTCGATACCTTGTTCTACAATGACTGGCAACAAACTCATCGTGAGTTACTACAATAATTGTCGTTCCAGAATGATTCAAATTTTGTAGAATTTGCAATATCTCATTCCTATTTTTCTCATCTAATGCACCTGTAGGTTCATCTGCTATAAGAAATCTAGGTTTATGAGCAAGAGCTCTAATTAAAGCAACTCGTTGCTTCTGTCCGCCTGATAAATGACTTGGGTACTCATTCATCTTATCTATAAGTCCTAAGTCTTGTAATAAACTATCAATGTATTCTATATCTGGCTGTTGGTCAGAATATAGGAATGATAATAAAATATTTTCTTTAACAGTATATTCATCAATAAGATGAAATTGTTGAAAAACAAATCCAATATCACGATTACGGTAATTTGCTTGTTGATTTTCATTTAACTTCTCAATACTTTTTCCGTCTAATATATATTCTCCTTCAAATTCAGAATCAATCAGTCCCAAAATATTGATAAATGTCGATTTGCCCGAACCTGATGGTCCCATTATCGATACAAATTCTCCTTCAACTACCTTAAAATTTATTTCTCTTAAGACATTATTTTTTAGCGTCCCTTGTCCGTAACTTTTACTAATATTTTTTAGTTCTAACATAGACCTTCCCATTCTATCTTTATTATTTATAAATCCAAAAAATGGCAACAACTAGCACTAACATATGTTCTCTCCTTATTTTTTCTACAGGATTATTATACTTCTATGTTACACATTCTCCAAGGTCATAAATGTCACTAATTTCAACAACTTATCTACTAATAAGTACTCAATTAGTATAAAAAGGAACTCGATACGAACTCAATCTAAGGGAAAAACATAATAACTCTTTAAATGATAAAACGCATAATATCAAGTTTTTAAACACCTGATATCATGCGTTTTTATGATTTCGAAAACTTTCTCTCGATCTTTTTAACTAGTGACATTTTTGTCACTTTTTTATTTTCTAATGTTTATTTTTAAAAAAATCCTGGAGGTCATGTTGCCATTGTTTTTCTAGCTGTTCTATCAAATGACGATTATCAATCATTCTAGCAAATATTTTTGCTTCTTGAAAATAATTTTCAACTACTGGATAATCTTTTTTTACAAATAATGCATAGCGCCACTCCCATAGTCGAATAATTGGTTTTTTCTGATAGTCGTATGATTTTGAGGTAATTTCATTTAATTTATAAAGAATATCTTCAAATTGACTGTAATTAGCAATTTTTTCAAATATTCCTAACAACAAAAGTAATGAATCTCTGATTAGAAATGAATATTCAATATCAAACATCTCAACTTGTTGTAAAATTTTATCAGCTATTACTAAGAAGGTATTCACTTCAATCTCATCTATTATTGTATCTTGGTGTACTAATCTTACCAAAAATAGCTTTATGATTAAAATATCGTTAACTTCATATTTTGATTTCAACAAAATGTGATCGAAATACTCTTGTAAAATCATTCCTAAATTGCTATCATCATTCCACCAACCAAAGTCATCATATGCTTGTAAAACATCTATGATAAATCTTTCTTCCTCAGGTAGCCTATCATAATACTCTTCAAAAATATTATCAAAAACACTCTCTTTCTTTTGGGCGATAGTTTCATCTTCGTATGTAGGAGTCCTCATCAAGAAATACTTCAATTCTAGGTATTCCTTATCCAACTCTATATAACTTGGCATCAACTTGTAATCTTCAACCCCCAAACGTTCAGCGATATATTTTAACTTTGTTAGTGTTGGTCTGGATTCTCCATTTTCAATTCTAATTAATTGGCGGATACTTAATTCAGACTCATCACCACAAAATTCTGAACGACTGATTTTTTTAGCCAAACGTAATCTTTTAATTTTTTCGCCAAACTCTCGCAACCTACAAGAACCTCCTGAGTTGTTTACCTCTATTATAGCATATATTGAATCAAACTATCTATCAGATTTCTTCTCACTTTAACTAAAGACTAAGAGTTTATCCCTTCGTCTCGGTTTTTGTGTATTTTTGAAGTCACAAAGCCACCATACCCCAGCAATGCAAGTGCAAAATCCCCTAGAATATGATAGAATAAGAGAAAGAACTCTATCAAGGAGGAAATCATGGAAAAACAAACCATCGCCGTCTTGGGGCCTGGTTCTTGGGGAACTGCCCTTTCACAAGTCTTAAATGACAATGGACACGAGGTACGTATTTGGGGAAATCTTCCCGAGCAAATCAATGAAATTAATACACACCATACTAATAAGCACTACTTTAAAGATGTCGTCCTAGATGAAAATATCATTGCCTACACTGACTTAGCAGAAACATTGAAAGATGTGGATGCGATTTTGTTTGTTGTCCCAACAAAAGTGACACGACTTGTTGCCCAACAAGTTGCACAAACCTTAGACCATAAGGCTATCATCATGCACGCATCAAAGGGATTAGAACCCGATAGCCATAAACGATTATCAACCATTCTTGAAGAAGAAATTCCTGAACATCTCCGTAGTGATATTGTCGTTGTTTCAGGGCCTAGTCATGCAGAAGAGACCATTGTGCGTGACCTGACTTTAATCACTGCTGCTTCTAAAGATTTACAAACAGCTCAATACGTTCAAGAGCTCTTTAGTAATCACTACTTCCGACTTTATACCAATACGGATGTTATCGGGGTCGAAACCGCTGGTGCTCTTAAAAACATTATCGCTGTTGGCGCCGGAGCTTTACATGGTCTGGGATTTGGTGACAATGCCAAGGCAGCCATCATCGCTCGAGGATTGGCAGAAATTACCCGCCTAGGGGTAGCACTCGGGGCCAGTCCATTGACCTATAGTGGCTTATCTGGCGTGGGAGATTTGATCGTAACAGGAACCTCCAGCCACTCTCGTAACTGGAGAGCTGGAGATGCCCTTGGTCGTGGAGAATCTTTAGCTGATATCGAAGCCAATATGGGCATGGTGATTGAAGGAATTTCAACGACTCGAGCAGCCTACGAACTAGCGCAAGAACTTGGAGTCTATATGCCCATTACACAGGCCATTTACCAAGTTATCTACCAAGGAACCAATATTAAAGATGCCATTTACGACATCATGAACAATGAATTTAAAGCAGAAAATGAGTGGTCTTAACCCTCTAGAGAAAGGATTCTTATGGCACTGAAAGTGAAAAAAGCAGTCATTCCTGCCGCTGGACTAGGAACTCGATTTTTACCAGCAACCAAGGCTCTTGCCAAAGAAATGTTGCCAATTGTAGACAAACCAACTATCCAGTTTATCGTGGAAGAAGCTCTCAAATCAGGTATTGAAGATATTCTGGTTGTCACTGGTAAGTCAAAACGTTCTATTGAGGACCACTTTGATTCAAATTTTGAGCTTGAGTACAACCTCAAAGAAAAAGGTAAAACAGATCTGTTAAAATTGGTAGATGAAGCAACTGGTATGCGCCTCCATTTCATCCGCCAAACTCACCCTCGTGGTCTTGGAGATGCTGTCTTACAAGCCAAAGCTTTTGTGGGTAATGAGCCCTTCGTTGTTATGCTGGGTGATGATCTTATGGACATCACAGATGAGAATGCCGTTCCTTTGACAAAACAATTGATGAATGATTACGAAAAGACGCACGCATCAACCATTGCTGTCATGCCCGTACCACACGAAGACGTTTCATTATATGGAGTCATTGCTCCTCAAGGTGAAGGAATCAATGGTCTCTATAGTGTTGAAACTTTCGTTGAAAAACCAGCTCCCGAAGATGCTCCAAGTGATTTAGCGATTATCGGTCGCTATCTTCTCACACCAGAAATTTTTGAAATTCTCGAAAAGCAAGCTCCAGGCGCTGGAAATGAAATCCAGCTTACCGACGCTATTGATACCCTTAATAAAACACAACGTGTTTTCGCCCGTGAATTTACAGGAGCTCGTTACGACGTTGGGGATAAGTTTGGCTTTATGAAAACATCTATTGACTACGCCCTCAAACATCCACAAGTCAAAGATGACTTGAAAGATTACCTCATCCAACTTGGAAAAGAATTAGCTGAAAAAGAATAACATAAAAAGATAAGGTTCAAAAAATTCCTTATCTTTTTTCATTACACAAATTTTCATCCCATTCCCCTGTAAAGAAGCAAGACTGTGATTCCTACGAATAACACTACTGCTCCTAACCTCTGGCTAGCGCTATACATCCGTCTTTCTCCTCGAACTGGAAAGATAATTGCTAGAAATGCGCCACCAACTGCACCTCCGATATGGCCTGCTAGGCTGATTCCTGGAATCAGAACACTTCCAATAATGTTAATCACAAAAAGTGTCAGATAAGATTGACCTAGCTGTTGGATATAGGGATTGCGAGTTGCATAGCGAAGAATGATAATCGCGGCAAATAGACCATAAAGAGAAGTGGAGGCACCTGCCGCTAAGGATTTGGGACTAAACTCAAAAACAAAGAGATTGCCCATCATTCCTGATAAGAGATAGAGAAAGAAAAACTGCTTAGGACCGAAAATTTCCTCTACCTGCCTACCAAGATAATAAAGCGAAAGCATATTAACAATGAAATGCTCCCACCCAATATGAACAAAAATGGCAGAGAAGAGACGCCAAACCTGCTCAGGAAAGAGACGAATGACAGGCCCGTACATGGCTCCAAATTGAAATAAGGTATCCGCCCTGTAAAAGTTTCCACCTGTGGTCACCAACATTAGTAGAAATACCAAGGCCGTCACTAAGAGGAAGAAACTCGTCACAGGGTAACGCCTATCAAAGATTTCCTTCATCAATCAGAACCTCCTGAACAGGAATATCATGCTTTTCAGGGATAAAGTCCTGAACTTGATAATGATAAACCGTACTCAAAGTATGACCAGAAAAATATTCCAGATAGCGGTCATAATAACCTCCGCCATAGCCAATTCGATATCCCTTTGTCGTAAAAGCCAGCCCTGGAACATGAATCAAATCAATCTGAGAGGCATCCACCACTTCCAAATCTCCCTGTGGCTCCAGTAATCCAAAGGAAGTTTTTACCAACTGCTGTGGATCATATACCACAAAGTCCATGCGCCCCTTGGGATAAGTTTTGGGTATCAGAACCTTCTTGCCGTCCTTCAGCGCCTGCTCAATCAGTTCCTGCGTTTGAAATTCATGAGGAAAAGAGAGATAGGTTGCGATGACCTTGGCTTCTTGGTAAAAGGGATGCTTTAAAAATCGCTCGGTTAAAGCTTGATCCATAGCCTGTTTTTGCTCTCGAGGGATAGCCTTCATGTCCTGCAAGACTTGCTTGCGTAATTCCGATTTCATAGATAATTCCTCTACTCTGCTGCCTTCTTTTTTAAGAAACTAGAGACCGCATCCACCCCAATAGCTAGTGCCTCTTCCTTAGGACTCATCTGAGGGTGATGAAGGGCGTAGGGACTATCGATACCCAGCCAAAACATAACGCCATCAACCTTTGAAAGGAGATAACCAAAGTCCTCACCTGTCATAGCAGGCTCGATATCAATCAACTCGATTCCGTCTTTCTCTTCAAAGAAGTCCATCAGTTCACGCGCCAAGACTGGATGGTTCTCAACAGGCAAGTAGCCCCCTTGTTTGAGTTCGACTTCGACTTCCATATCAAAGGCAGCTGCAACTCCTTCTGCAACTGTTTTGACCCTTTTTTGCACCAAGAGGCTCATGTCCTGTGTCAAGGCACGAATGGTTCCATGTAAAAAGGCTGTGTCTGTGATGACATTGTTGGTTGTTCCAGCTTGGAAAACGCCAAAGGTCACCACTGCTCCCTCGATTGGGTTGACATTGCGGCTGACAACTGACTGCACTTGGGTCACAAAGTAACTAGCCGCCACCAAAGCATCATTGGCTTCATGCGGAAAGGCCGCGTGTCCCCCTTTTCCTTTGAAACGAATCTTCACCTCACAAGTCCCTGCAAAGAGAGTGTGTGTATTGGTCGCAATCTGTCTAACCTTCAAATCCGGACGAACATGAAGACCATAGAATTGGTCTGGCAACCAGTCTCCAAAAGCGCCGTCCTCATACATGAGCATCCCACCAGCTTCATTTTCTTCAGCAGGCTGAAATAGGAAGAGCAGATTGTTCTTTGGTTGCTCCTCAAGGGCGCGCTCGAGACAGCCCAAGGCAATGGTCATGTGGAAATCATGGCCACAAGCATGCATACGATCTTGGTGTTGAGAGGCGAAAGGAAGGCCTGTTTGTTCGACGATAGGCAGACCGTCTATATCTGTTCTCCAACCAATGGTACGCTCTGGCTGACTTCCCTGCAAATAAACCAAAATCCCTGTCCGCCAAGTACGAACTTGGACAAAATCCTTGCCCGCAGTCAATTTCTCAATCAGATCCAGCAAATAAGCATGAGTCTTGAACTCCTCCAAGCCAATCTCCGGAATCTGGTGCAAATCTCGTCTAGTCTGAATCAAATCTAACATCTATCTATCCTCCTATATAGCAGAAAGAGGCTGGAAAAAGGGTTCCGCCTCTTTATTACTTTTACAATTACAAGGTACGAAGCGCATCCTCTAACGCTGTTTTTTGTTGGGTTTGGGCATCAATCTCTTTGATGATACGAGCTGGAACACCTGCTACCACCACGTTTTCTGGGACATCTTGGGTAACAATAGCTCCTGCTGCGACAACTGAACCACTACTGATTTGGACTCCTTCGATAACCACTGCATTAGCCCCGATAAGAACATTGTCTCCGACACGGACTGGTTCAGCGCTAGCTGGCTCAATCACACCTGCAAGAACAGCACCTGCACCAACGTGGCTGTTTTTCCCAACGATAGCGCGGCCACCAAGGATAGCCCCCATGTCAATCATGGTTCCTGCACCGATTTCAGCACCGATATTGATAACTGCTCCCATCATGATAACAGCATTGTCACCAATTTCAACCTGATCACGAATAATCGCACCTGGCTCAATACGAGCGTTAATCTCACGTTTGTCTAGCAAGGGAACTGCAGAATTGCGAGCATCTTGCTCAACAACATAGTCTTGATTTTCTACCAAACCATCAAGAAGCGGAGCCACGTCCTTCCAGTCTCCAAATAGGACATTTCCTAGTTTAACAACAGAGCTTGGTACAGCAGTTGCGAGTTGTCCATCAAAGGTTACTTTCACACTGGTTTTCTTTTCAGCATTGGCGATAAATTGGATAATTTCTTGAGCATTCATTTTTGTAGCAGTCATAAAAGGCCTCTCATTCTTTATAATGATAACTATTCTACCAAAAAAGGCCTCAAATTTGAAGCCTTTTTGTTTGTTTTTAGGTATGATTTTTAGGGATGTGAGATAAAACGTGCTGTCGGTAAAAGCAAGCCCCTACCGATACAACCTAAAAACAATCTTCACAACTATCTCCCCGTGTTTTATTGACTATTCTAGTATAGCACACTTTTAGAATTAAGAAAAGACTTTTTATCTACTTTCTTTCGCTTCTTCTATAGACAAAAATATCATAGGTAAAATAATCAAGGCCATAGCTAGAAGAAGGGACCAATCCACCACCAATCCTAAAAACAAAACACTCAAGAGAGCAGAGGAGAGAGGTTCACTGGCACTGATAACAGAAACTACCAAAGGAGAGACCAAGGACACTGCCTTCATGGAGATGAAAAAGGCAAAAGCCGTCCCAAAGAAAGCGATAATGAGGCAAATCAAGATACTCCAAATATCAAGAGTAAAGGAAAGCTGATACACTGGCGAGAGGACATTGCTAAACAAACCTGCCAAAATCATCCCCCACCCAACCGTAGGAACAAAACCATAACGCTTAGCAAAAGGTTGGGGCAAGATAACATTAAACATAACACCCATGGCACTCAGCAAACCCGTTATAAGAGCTAGTGGCGTCATGGATAACTGAGAAAGATCGCCTTTTGTCGCCATCAAGCCAACACCCAGCATAGCAATCAAAACATAGAAAATAGCACTTTTCGACGCTCGTTTTTTATAAATTAAGCGATTGTAAAAGAGGATAAAGACAGGACTGATAAACTGTAAAATAGTTGCTGTCGCAGCATTTGAGTATTCTACACAGAGATAGAAAAAATACTGAACTGAAAAAATCCCTAAAATAGCATAAGCTAAAAAGGGCAGGTAATTTTTCTTATCTCGCCAAATATCTAGCACTTGCAATTTTAATTGCATCGCAGACCAAATGAGAACAAGACTTCCTGCCAGCGTCAGACGCATAGAGGTAATCCAACCAGAAGACACCTGATAATGAGTAAAGAAATACTCTCCTAGAATCCCACAGATTCCCCATATCAAGCCGGATAGGAGCGAATAAATGGTCCCTTTAACAATCTTTTTCTGATACTGATTCATACCTTTATTGTAACACGAAAGGAAAAAAGAAAAAAGTGGCAATCCATTGATTCGCCACTTCATTTAGCACAGTTTATAGAACTTATCGTCTCGCCCTTGAAGAAGAAGGTCGTGTAGTACTTGAGTTACTGCTATCACTAGAGCTACTACTTGAACTGCTGGAGCTTGATGGAGTTGGTAGACTCCCCACGATGCTAGACCAAGCATTCTGATAATCCGCATCACTTCCACCAATAGCAAAGCGATAACTGGTCGTTGGCGCTCCTGTCTTATTAGCCCAATAGCTGGTAACAGTCGAACCTGTAACATCTACCTCTTTTCCTTCAACAGAAACCTTCCCTGGTTTTTGACCTGTTGATTTCAAGACTTCGGATTTTACGACACTAGGATCTAAAGCGAAGCGCTCGTTCCCCCAAATGCTTGGTGAGGCTTGCTGAATCGCATTTACCAGATGAGCCATGTAATTAGAGTTATTGGAATAACCTGCTCTACGTGACAATGAATGATTATCATCATGCCCAATCCAGCCACCTAGGGTTAATCTAGGTGTCGAAAGCATGAGCCACATATTTTCGTCTTGGTTGGTTGTCCCAGTCTTCCCAATCCAATCTGCATTAGCTAAAGTAGGATTTAAAGAAGTCAGGTTAGCCTTGAAGGTTGTTGTCACACGAGAGGATAGAACTTCTCGCAACAAGCCCTGCATAATTGTCGCAGTAGCTTTTGAATAGACTTGAACCGGTTTATCCTGATACTCATACACCACTCTACCATCTGCTGCTTCAATTTTAGAAATCACATGCTTCTGATGATAAACTCCATTATTAGCCAAGGTCTGATAGCCATTGGTATGCTGGGCAACTGTGACTTCAATACCACCACCCATTGGCAAGCTCTCAATACCGTACTCAGGAATCTCGTAACCCATCTTTTCCATATAACCCTTGACATCAACACCCTTTTCACGGAGCATACGATAGGTCCAGTAAGCAGGAATATTCCATGAATAGTTCAGAGCTTCTCCCAAGGTCATCATTCCTGTTCCCTTGCTATTAGCATACATAATCGGATTACCATTAGCAAAATTTGTTGGATAGTTAGATAGAATCGTTTCGCTTCCCATCAAGCCCTGGTCAATAGCAATACCGTAGGCCAGCAAGGGCTTGGTAGTAGAAGCTGGCGAACGTTTGGTATCAAAGGCATGATTATTTTGATTTTCTTGATAATTACGACCACCTACAAAGCCTAGAATAGCACCTGTTTGGTTGTCCATCAAGACATTCCCTACTTCTACACGACCTGTTCCATCGTCTAAAAGATAGCCATAGTCAGCAACCGCACTTTGCATAGCAGAATGAATTTTCTGGTCTATGGTAGTAGTAATCTTATAACCACCATTTTCAATTTCCTTGGCTGCCAAATCGCGATAAAACTTCTGAGTTGCCTCATTTTTCAACTCCTTAGCGGAGACATTGTCTCTCTGAGCTAGATAGTCATACATACGTTCTTGAGCTTCTGCCAAAGTTGTAAAGTATAAATAGTCTCGTGAAATTCCTGTGACCGTGCCCGATGGTAAAAAGTCCTGTTTAAGGTCATAATCCTTGTACTGAGAATACTCGTCCTTGCTTAATGCACCTGTACGATACATACTATAAAGAACTGCCTTAGCCCGTCTTAAGCCAATTTCTAGGTCTTCATCACTCTTCAACTCTCCAGTATTTTCATAAGGAGAGTAAGTAATGGGACTCTGTGGAAGTCCTGCTAAAAATGCTGCTTGAGGAACAGTCAACTGGCTGGCATCTACACCGAAAATTCCCTCAGCTGCCTGCTGAGCTCCTGCAATATTCTGCCCCTTATTATTTCGGCCAAAGGGAGCCACATTGAGATAAGTCGTTAAAATCTCATCTTTATTCATGGCGCGTTCCAAGGCAAGAGCATCCACAATCTCTGTCGCCTTACGAGCCAAGGTCGGCGCATCCCCAACCACCTGCTGTTTAATTAGTTGCTGGGTCAAGGTTGAACCCCCACTAGAGGAACCCAAACCTACAAATTTCCCCAAGGTCGCACGAATCACCGCCTTGGGCACTACACCCTTATGTTCTTTAAAGTGTTCATCTTCCGTCGCAATGATAGCCTTCTTCAGATTTTCCGAAATTTGCTCAGATGAGATAGAAGTGCGCAACAAATCACTCTCTATGGAAGCAATCACCGTCCCATCCGCATAGGTAATCTCTGAAATAGAAGAGATGTCCTTGACCTGATGTACCAATTCTTCTGTCTGAGGCACCCGAACCTTGTCAAATAAGGCCACCCCGTACCCCAAAGCAATCCCAGCTCCCAACATTCCTCCTAGAAAACCGAGCACAAAGAGCAAGTTAAATAAAGCTTTTATACTCAGTAAAATAGCTGGAAAAATGGCTGGCCTATCTAAGGATTTAGATTTCTCGGCACTTGAGCCTTTCTTGCCAGGTCTAGCTGATTTTTTATTTTTTTGCTGGAAAAATTCCAGCATTTTTCGTTTTAATTCATTTAATTGATTTTGCATGGATTTCCTCACTCTATCTATTATACCACAAAAGGGAAACTTTCAATAAAATAGCCACTTTCTTCCCTATTCTGCTAGGCTATTGCCCAAGTTTGTGATACAATAGGTAGAAACAATAATTTTAAAAAGGAGAAAAGACACATGCACATTTTTGATGAGCTAAAAGAGCGTGGTTTGATTTTTCAAACGACTGATGAAGAAGCTTTGCGTAAAGCCCTAGAAGAAGGTCAAGTTTCTTATTATACTGGCTACGATCCAACTGCTGACAGCCTTCACCTAGGCCACCTTGTCGCAATCTTGACAAGTCGTCGCTTGCAACTAGCAGGTCACAAACCTTATGCGCTCGTTGGCGGTGCTACAGGTCTCATCGGAGATCCGTCCTTCAAAGATGCTGAACGTAGTCTCCAAACAAAAGACACAGTAAATGGCTGGGTCAAGTCTATCCAAGGACAACTTTCTCGTTTTCTTGACTTTGAAAATGGCGAAAATAAAGCTGTCATGGTCAACAACTACGACTGGTTTGGCAGCATCAGCTTCATTGACTTCCTCCGTGACATTGGAAAATACTTCACGGTCAACTACATGATGAGTAAGGAATCTGTTAAAAAACGGATCGAAACAGGAATTTCTTACACTGAGTTTGCTTACCAAATCATGCAAGGGTACGACTTCTTCGTCCTTAACCAAGACCACAACGTAACGCTTCAAATCGGTGGTTCTGACCAGTGGGGAAATATGACAGCTGGTACCGAATTACTTCGTCGTAAGGCTGACAAAACTGGTCACGTTATCACTGTTCCACTGATTACCGATGCAACTGGTAAGAAATTTGGTAAATCAGAAGGAAACGCAGTTTGGCTCAATCCTGAAAAGACTTCTCCATACGAAATGTACCAATTCTGGATGAATGTCATGGATGCTGACGCTGTTCGCTTCTTGAAAATCTTTACTTTCTTGTCACTTGATGAGATCGAAGACATCCGCAAACAATTTGAAGCAGCTCCACACGAACGCTTGGCTCAAAAAGTCTTGGCTCGTGAAGTCGTCACACTTGTTCATGGCGAAGAAGCTTACAAAGAAGCCCTCAACATCACTGAGCAACTCTTTGCAGGAAACATCAAAAACCTTTCTGTTAAAGAACTCAAACAAGGACTTCGGGGTGTACCAAACTACCAAGTTCAAGCAGATGAAAACCACAATATCGTAGAACTGCTCGTGTCATCTGGTGTGGTTAACTCAAAACGCCAAGCCCGTGAAGACGTTCAAAACGGTGCTATCTACGTCAACGGCGACCGCATCCAAGACCTTGACTATGTCTTGAGTGATGCTGATAAGTTAGAGAACGAACTGACTGTTATCCGTCGTGGGAAGAAAAAATACTTTGTATTGACTTACTAAACTGTTCAACATTTACCTATAAACAAAGGAGTTACCCTCGAGAAAGGTAACTCCTTTTTGCTGTGAATAGTCCCTACCTATCCCTTAATAGACAGGCTACGCAGTACAATGCGTAAGGTTGTTAGATTATGTAAGATAGAAAGATTTGAAGGGCTGAGCCAGTTAAACAAGCCAAAGCCAATCAAACTACTATTTACGACAACGGTATCTTGAATATTCTTCTTGATGAGTGTTTGCAAAGATGATGATAGCCAATCCAACTCTTGGAAGAAATCCAAGCGATTATCTAACAATAAGATATCACTCATCTGCTTAGAAATATCTGCACTCTCATTCATCACCACACCGATATCTGATAGGGTTAGAGCAGCTGAGTCATTCAACCCATCCCCAACCATCAAAATAGTGTGACCTGCTTTCTGCAGTTCCTCTACTAACTCAAATTTCCCATCAGGTTTCAAGTCTGTATAGACCTGATCAAAGGGCAAATCTTTGACTAATTCCTCTGTTCTAACCAAGGTGTCCCCTGTTGCCAGAATCAATTTTTTCCCTTGTGCCTTAAGTTTCTCCAAGGCTGCTTTTGCTTCTTTTCTCAAAGGAGTATGAATGCAGAACATTCCAATCAATTCATTCTGATAAGCCAAGAATAAGAGATTGTAGTGGCTCTTGTACTCTTCAATTAAAGCATTTTGTTCTGAACTGATATGAATTTGCTCATCCTGCATCAAGACATAATTCCCAATAAGAACTGGTTGCCCATCTATATGAGATTTAATCCCCTTGCTTGCGATATATTGGAGTTTCCCATGCATTTCCTCATGTTCAATTCCCTCTATCTCGGCTTGCTTGACGATGGCATTAGCAATAGGATGATAAATGTGTTCCTCAAGACAGGCACTGATTCTGAGAATATCTTCCTCACTATAGTCCCCAAAAGGTAACACCTTTTCAACTATAGGATAACTAGTTGTGATTGTTCCCGTCTTATCAAACAAGAAAGTATCAACTTCCAGATATTTCTCCAGAACATCCCCATCCTTAATCACCATTTCACGATTCAACCCCTCCTTGATAGCTGTCAAATAAGCTACAGGAGTAGAGATTTTCAAAGCGCAGGAGAAATCGACCAATAGGAAAGAGATAGCCTTAGAAAAAGAACCTGTTAATAGGTAAGTCAGTCCAGCCCCCAAGAAATTATATTTGACGACCTTATCCGCCATCTTGATGAAATAGCGTTGTTTCGTTTTCTTGTTTTCTTCAGATTTCTTCATCAACTCAATCAGTTGTAAAATCCGGCTGTTCATCTGATTATCGGTTACACGAATGCGTAACTCTCCAGTTTCTAATACTGTATTTGCACAAACCGAATCAAACTCTCTTTTTTCAACTGGAAAACTCTCTCCCGTCAAGGAACTTTCGTTGACCATACCTAAACCTGAAACTACTTGTCCATCAAACAGAATTTCATTTCCTTGAGATAGGACCAAGACATCTCCTATTTGAACATCGGAACTCTTGATACTAACGACCGTATCCCCCTGTACTAGAAATACATCGCTCTCTTTTGCAAGAAGGCTTTGTTCTAAATCTGTTGCCGTTTTTTTCAAGGACCACTGATCTAAATGATTCCCCAAATCAAGCATAAACATGATATTGCTAGCTGTCTTGGATTGGTTCATAAATAAGGACAATAAAATCGCCGAACAGTCCAAAACCTCCATCGTTAGTTCCTTACGCGCTAGTGTTTGATAGGCTTCTCTAATATAACCAAAAGCCTGATAACAAGTCCATATATAGCGAATAGGATACGGCACAAAACTACGAAAAAGTATACGCTTAATCGCTGCACCTGAAACTATAGAATAAGCACTCTCTTCTCTACGAATGGGAAGAGTCATCAACTCAGAAACATTCCCTTTATCAATTCTTTTTAAAAAGGCTTCTGCATTATCTAATACAGAAAAGCCTTCTTTTATACGTAGAGTAAAGTGCTGTTGATCCATGTAAAACTGGATAGACTCAATCCCCTTTTCATCTCTCGCCAAGGAACGAAGATAGTCTTGAATATCCAAGGTGAGTGAAAAAGAAGATGATAGTCGGATATGTTGGTATCCTCTATGTAGCACTTTAAAAGACATATTATTCTCCTATAAGGCTATCTAATTGCTCTTCTTTTTTCTCTTGCTCGTACAAATATTTGGCATCTTGCAAGACATCGTCTCCATGTTGCTTCACAACAGAAACAGATGCGTCTAGCCCGTCTTTCAACTTGTAAGCCTTAGCCAAAGCTTTAGAATAACCTTTTTTAGCTTCCTTACTTGCCAAGATTTTCAAACCAAGGGTACCAAATGCAACTCCACCTAAAAAGAGTGATGATTTTTTCGCAACTTTTGCGACGGTCAATACTTCTTTTAACATACTTATTTCCTCCTAGCTATTATTATATAACAATTTAGATATAAAAGCAATTTAATTTTGGCACTTTGAAAAGTAATTATACTACTATTTAATTTTATTACAAATCATCCTAAAGTTGCTTTCATTTGCCTCTTTTGATACACTTAAACTATGAATACAAATCTCAAACCTAAACTCCAGCGTTTTGCTTCTGCGACTGCCTTTGCCTGCCCTATCTGCCAAGAAAATCTGACTCTGGTAGAGACTAGTCTCAAGTGCTGCAACCGTCATTCTTTTGACTTGGCTAAATTTGGCTATGTCAATCTGGCACCTCAAATTAAGCAATCTGCTAACTACGACAAGGAAAATTTTCAAAACCGCCAACAAATCCTAGAAGCTGGATTTTACCAAGCTATTCTAGAGGTCGTCTCTGATTTACTTTCAAGCTCAAAAAATGCCAAAACAATTTTAGATATCGGTTGTGGTGAAGGTTTCTACTCTCGTAAACTCCAAGAAAGTCACTCTGAAAAAACTTTCTATGCCTTTGACATCTCCAAAGATTCAGTCCAAATCGCTGCCAAGAGCGAACCCAACTGGGCAGTCAACTGGTTCGTTGGTGACTTGGCTCGTCTTCCTATAAAAGACGCTAGCATGGATATCCTGCTTGATATCTTCTCACCTGCCAACTATGGAGAATTTCGTCGCGTTTTATCCAAAGACGGTATCTTGATAAAGATTATCCCAACTGAAAATCATCTCAAGGAAATCCGTCAGAAGGTACAAGACCAGCTGACAAACAAGGATTATTCTAATCAAGATATCAAGGAGCATTTCCAGGAACACTTTACCATCCTATCTAACCAAACGGCCTCTCTGACTAAGACTATCACAGCAGAACAGCTCCAAGCCCTACTCAGCATGACCCCTCTACTCTTTCATATCGACCAGAGCAAGATTGACTGGAGCCAACTGACAGAAATTACCATTGAAGCAGAGATTCTGGTTGGGAAAGTACTATAAACTATACTTCCCAAAGGTATAAAACTTACCGAAAATCTTCAATATTACGAAAACGCATAAGAACAGGTGGTCAAAAACCTTAATCTTATGCGTTTTGTTATAGTTTCCATACACATTAAGGGGAAATATTTGAAATCAGTTCTTTTAATAACCATTGAATACCATATAGTACATTTACCCCAAATATGATATAGGCCGTATAAATCAAGTATTTCGATTTTTCCCGCCTTAAAGAATAGATCTTGTACAAGATAAACAAATTTAAAATAATAAATAACAGAGACAAAATCTTCCCTCCAAAATCAATCATAAAAGTAGGCAGTCAAGCATAGTTCTAATCTTTATTTTCGATTCGAGATAACAAACTTATCAATAAATAGCAAGTGAAATAAGGCAAGTGTAATTCCAAATAAGCACCCATGATAAGAGATTTCTTGATGGGTAAGGGGGAAAAGAGTATCATTACCCGCCAAGAGGCAGGTCAAAATGATAAATAAAATCCAAAATAAATCCGTCCATTTATATTTTGAAAAATATTTTTTCCACATAAAAACACCTTCTTTCCTACAATTATATTATAATACTTTATGTAATCGAATACAAGGGGTATGAGGTTGAAAGAGAGTAAAAAGCAGTATTTAAAGCCTTCACTGTATCTATGATTTCTATCTTTTTAAGACAAGATTGACTCAAATCTACATCATTAAAAAAGCGAATTTCAATCGAAACTCGCTTTTTTACAAAATGTATTAGTATAAATTTGTATCTTAGTTCAAGTGCCAGATATCTTCGTTATACTGAGCAATTGTACGGTCAGATGAGAAGAACCCTGCTTTAGAAATGTTAACGATGACTTTATCCAACCATGCGTCACGGTCTTCGTAGTCAGCCAACATTTGCTCTTTCACTTTGATGTAATCTTCTAAGTCAAGAAGAGTCATGAACCAGTCTTTGTTGATCAATTCATTGTAAAGACGTTCCAAGCGCTCTTTATTTCCAGCTGCAAGAACTGCATCGCTAACGATGAAGTCAACCAATGGTTTGATAGCTTTACGAGCGTAGAATTCGCTTGATTTGTAAGCTGCTTTTGCGTAAAGGTCGATAACAGTTTCTGAATCTTCACCGAAAATGTAGATGTTTTCGTCGCCAACCAACTCAGCGATTTCCACGTTAGCACCGTCCATAGTACCAAGAGTCAAAGCTCCGTTCAACATGAATTTCATGTTACCAGTACCTGAAGCTTCTTTAGAAGCAAGTGAGATTTGTTCTGAAATATCACATGCTGGGATAAGGAAGCTTGCTGCAGTAACGTTGTAGTTTTCAACCATAACTACTTGCAAGTGTGGAGCTACTGCTGGATCGTTAGCAATCACTTCTGACATGCAAAGAATCAAGTGGATAATGTCTTGAGCGATTGTGTAGGCTGGAGCTGCTTTACCACCAAAGAAGATTGTGATTGGACGAGCAGGGATGTTACCAGCTTTGATGTCAAGGTATTTGTGGATTACGTACAAGGCGTTCATTTGTTGACGTTTGTACTCGTGAAGACGTTTGATTTGGATATCAAAGATAGAGTTTGGATTGATTTCCACACCTTGGTGTTCTTTCAAGTGACGAGCCAATTTACGTTTGTTGTGAGCCTTGATGCTTTCCAATTTTTCTTTGACAGCTGCCTTGTCTTCATAAGACAAGAGTTTTTCAAGCTCATCTGCTTCATGGTGCCAACCGTCTCCAAGAATCTCATCCAAGTAGTGAGACAAGCTTGGGTTAGCATGCATGAGCCAACGACGGAAAGTGATACCGTTTGTTTTGTTGTTGAATTTTTCTGGGTAAAGGTCGTAGAAAGCTTTCAACTCAGAATTTTTCAAGATTTCAGTGTGAAGTGCTGCAACCCCGTTAACACTGTATCCGTAGTGGATATCCATGTGAGCCATGTGAACACGTCCGCTCTCATCGATAATTTGAACAGCTGGATCTTTGTATTCTGCTTTCACGCGACGGTCCAATTCTTTAATGATTGGTACCAAGTGAGGAACCACTTCTTGCAAGAATTCAAGAGGCCATTTTTCAAGCGCTTCAGCAAGGATTGTGTGGTTAGTGTAGGCAGTCATGCTACGAACGATTGAGATTGCTTCGTCAAGCTCGATACCACGTGCAGTCAAAAGACGGATCAATTCAGGAATCACCATTGATGGGTGAGTATCGTTGATTTGTACAACTGCGTAATCAGCAAGGTCATGCAAGTTGCTTCCTTTTTCGATTGCTTCGTCGATGATCAATTGCGCACCGTTTGAAACCATGAAGTATTGTTGGAAGATACGGAGCAATTCACCTTGACGGTCACTATCATCTGGGTAAAGGAAGAGAGTCAAGTTGCGAGCGATGTCTGTCTTGTCAAAGCTGATACCATCTTTAATAATAGAAGAATCAACTGAATCCAAGTCAAACAAACGCAAGCGGTTCTTCGTTTCTGTCTTGTAACCAGGAACATCAATATCATAAAGAGTTGATGTCAAAGTAAAGTCTGCAAATGGCACTTGGTAGCTACGGCTTGAGCGAACCAACCAGTTTTGCTCTGTCAACCATGCATTTGGAATTGTTTCTTGTTGGTTGTTTTTAAGAACTTGTTGGAAAAGACCAAAGTGGTAGTTAAGACCAACACCGTCACCATTCAAACCAAGAGTAGCAATTGAGTCGATAAAGCAGGCAGCTAAACGTCCCAAACCACCATTACCAAGAGATGGTTCTAATTCAACTTCTTCAACTTCGATCAAGTCTTTACCTGCAGCAGCAAGTTCTTTTTTGACATCGTCGTAAAGACCAAGGTTGATCAAGTTGTTTGACAAGAGTTTACCAATCAAGAACTCAGCTGAGATGTAGTAAACTTTTTTCTTACCAGTGTTAACTGGTTTTTGGCTACTTGCAAGCTTGCTGTAGTTAAGAAGAGCAAGGTAAAGCTCTTCATTGCTACATTCTGCAATGGTTTTATTGTAACGATTTTGTACAAATTCTTGTAGTGATAACATGTTTAAGATGTCTCCTGATATTGTATTATTTCTTTAATTCTACCAAATTTTCATTAATTCGGCGATAGATTGTTGTCAAGTCAAGCAAACCTTCCTCGACAGCTGGTGTCAATTGTTCTTCAGTCATACGCCAAGACCAGTTTCCACCAAGGGTAGATGGGAAGTTCATACGAGCTGTCTCATCCAATTCTAGCAAATCTTGCATAGTTGCAATTGCCATGAAGCTAACTGATGAAAAGACTGTACGAAGCATAGCATGTGGCACTGTTTCGTATTCTTTACGATTAGTGTAGCGAGCCATGTACTCACGAGTCGCATCATCAATCTCGTTACGGTACCAACCAAGAACCGTGTTGTTATCGTGAGTTCCTGTGTACATAACTGAGTTAGCAGGTGCCAAGTGTGGGCTATCGATACTTTCATCTTCTGGGTTGAAGGCAAATTGAAGAATCTTCATTCCTGGGAAGCCAGTACGTTCACGCAACTCGATAACTTCATCTGTCATGAAACCAAGGTCTTCTGCGATGATGTTTAACTCACCAAGTTCTTCCTTAACGGCTGCAAAGAGCTTGTAGCCAGGACCTTTGACCCACTCACCAGGTGCTGCTGTATCAGAACCAGCAGGGATTTCCCAGTAAGATTCGAAACCACGGAAGTGGTCGATACGAACGATGTCGTAGATTTTGAAGCTTTCACGCAAGCGTTCAATCCACCATTTGTAGCCGTCTTTGTCCATTGCTTCCCAGTCATAGATTGGGTTACCCCAAAGCTGACCAGTTGCAGAAAACTCATCTGGCGGGCATCCTGCGATGCAAGTAGCCTTACCATTGACATCTGTCTTAAAGAGATGTGGATTTGCCCACATATCGCTTGAATCTTCCGCTACGTAGATTGGCATGTCCCCAACGATTTCGATGTGGTTGTCGTTAGCGTAAGCTTTCAATTTCAACCATTGTTGGAAGAAGAAGTATTGAGTCACACGGTGGTAAACCAATTTGTCTGCCAATTGCTCACGGTAGCTTTCAAGTGCTGAAGTTTTACGAGCACGAGCATCTGCATCTGGCCATTCAGTCCAAGCAAGATTTTCAAAATGCTCTTTGATAGCCATATACTCAGCAAAGAGCTCAAGCCATGATTGGTTGTCTTGAGCAAATTTCTCAAAATCTTTAACATCTCCGACTTCAAAGAAACGTTTCACCGCTTTTTCTAAAAGAGGACGACGTGCATAGTAGATTTTAGCATAGTCAACTTCAGACGCATCGCTACCAAAGTCAACTCCTTCAAGGTCACTTGCTTCCAACAAACCTTGCTCCACTAAGATATCTAAATCAATAAAATGAGTGTTTCCTGCGAAGGCTGAGAAAGATTGGTAAGGAGAATCCCCGTAACTAGTTGTTCCTAATGGAAGGATTTGCCAGTAACGTTGTTTTGTACGAACCAAGAAATCAACGAAGTCGTAAGCACTTTGACCAAATGATCCGATTCCGTAAGCTCCTGGAAGAGAAGAGATGTGCATCAACACACCACTTTGACGTTTTTTCATAATAGCACCTCGTGTGTTAAAATAATGGAACGTTGCGTATTTTAGCAGACGCAAACGTTTGCGCTACTTATAAGTATACTCCTTTTCAAGCATAATTGCAAGCGTTTTTAAAAAACTTTTTTGATTATTTTTAAGGAGACTAACTCATTTTAGCAAAGATAACTGAAAACTATCTAATCCTAAAGTTTGACTCTCATGAGACAGTCTACAAAGTGCAAAACCTCCTCAGAAAACTTTAATTTATATGCGAGGGACACAAAGGTCTATAGAAAATAGATAGGAATTAGAAACAGGGAGATAGCCCCTCCTGATTTCCCTCTTTAGATAGATTCCATCTATTTTTTATTAAAAATACTGTATTCTTATCTATTTCACACTTTTCTTCTATTAAAAAGCAAAATCATGCTATCAAATCAAGCTTAAAAATTTTTTAAAATTTTTGACAAAAACACTTGCAACCGTTTTCTATTTGTGCTATACTAAGCTCATAAAGGAAAACGTTTGCGTTTCCTTGTCAATAAAACTTGCTATTCTTTAGGAGGAATACACTATGTCATCTAAATTCACGAAGAGCGCTGCTGTGCTTGGAACTGTTACACTTGCTAGCTTGCTTTTGGTAGCTTGCGGAAGCAAAACTGCTGATAAGCCTGCTGATTCTGGTTCATCTGAAGCCAAAGAACTCACTGTATATGTAGACGAAGGATATAAGAGCTATATTGAAGAGATTGCTAAAGCTTATGAAAAAGAAGCTGGCGTAAAAATTACTCTTAAAACTGGTGATGCTCTAGGAGGTCTTGATAAACTTTCACTTGATAACCAATCTGGTAATGTCCCTGATATTATGATGGCTCCATACGACCGTGTAGGTAGCCTTGGTTCTGACGGACAACTTTCAGAAGTGAAATTGAGCGATGGTGCTAAAACAGACGACACAACTAAATCTCTTGTAACCGCTGCTAATGGTAAAGTTTACGGTGCTCCTGCCGTTATCGAGTCACTTGTTATGTACTACAACAAAGACTTGGTAAAAGATGCTCCAAAAACATTTGCTGACTTGGAAAACCTTGCTAAAGATAGCAAATATGCCTTCGCTGGAGAAGATGGCAAAACTACTGCCTTCCTAGCTGACTGGACAAACTTCTACTATGCATACGGACTTCTTGCTGGTAACGGCGGATACGTATTCGGTCAAAATGGTAAAGATCCTAAAGACATCGGTCTTGCCAACGACGGTTCTATCGCAGGTATCAACTACGCTAAATCTTGGTATGAAAAATGGCCTAAAGGTATGCAAGATACTGAAGGCGCTGGAAACTTGATCCAAACTCATTTCCAAGAAGGTAAAACAGCTGCTATCATCGACGGACCTTGGAAAGCTCAAGCTTTCAAAGATGCTAAAGTAAACTACGGAGTTGCAACTATTCCAACTCTTCCAAATGGAAAAGAATATGCTGCATTCGGTGGTGGTAAAGCCTGGGTCATCCCTCAAGCCGTTAAGAACCTTGAAGCTTCTCAAAAATTTGTAGACTTCCTTGTTTCAACTGAACAACAAAAAGCCTTATACGATAAGACTAACGAAATCCCAGCGAATACTGAAGCTCGTTCATACGCTGAAGGTAAAAACGATGAGTTGACAACAGCTGTTATCAAACAGTTCAAGAGCACTCAGCCACTGCCAAACATCTCTCAAATGTCTGCAGTTTGGGATCCAGCGAAAAACATGCTCTTTGATGCTGTAAGTGGTCAAAAAGATGCGAAAACATCTGCTAACGATGCTGTAACATTGATTAAAGAAACAATCAAACAAAAATTTGGTGAATAACAAATTTGTTCAAGGGGGGTGGAAATCAAATCCCCCTTTGAATTTATCAATAGAAACACAAATAATTTAGCTTTCTTATAAAAAAGCAGTATCCTATGAAAGGAGTTATTATGGAAAAGCAACAACCTAGTAAAGCAGCCCTGCTGTCTATCATTCCTGGGTTAGGACAGATTTACAATAAACAAAAAGCCAAAGGTTTTATCTTCCTTGGTGTAACCATCGTATTTGTCCTTTACTTCCTAGCACTTGCAGCCCCTGAATTGAGCAACCTCATCACTCTTGGTGACAAGCCAGGTCGTGACAATTCCCTCTTTATGCTGATTCGTGGTGCCTTCCATTTAATCTTTGTAGTCGTTTATGTACTCTTTTATTTCTCAAATATTAAAGATGCACATACGATTGCAAAACGCATTAACAATGGAATTCCAGTTCCACGTACCCTCAAAGAAATGATCAAAGGAATCTATGAAAATGGCTTCCCTTACCTCTTGATCATTCCATCTTATGTTGCCATGACTTTTGCGATTATCTTCCCAGTTATCGTAACCTTGATGATCGCCTTTACTAACTATGACTTCCAACACTTACCACCAAACAAATTGTTGGACTGGGTTGGTTTGACCAACTTTACAAACATTTGGAGCTTGAGTACCTTCCGTTCTGCCTTTGGTTCTGTTCTTTCTTGGACTATCATCTGGGCTTTATCTGCCTCAACTTTGCAGATCGTGATTGGTATCTTCACAGCTATCATTGCTAACCAGCCATTTATCAAAGGAAAACGTATCTTCGGTGTTATTTTCCTTCTTCCTTGGGCTGTTCCAGCCTTCATCACTATCTTGACATTCTCAAACATGTTTAACGATAGTGTCGGAGCTATCAACACTCAAGTATTGCCAATCTTTGCTAAATTCCTTCCTTTCCTTGATGGGGCTCTTATTCCTTGGAAAACAGACCCAACTTGGACTAAGATTGCCTTGATTATGATGCAAGGTTGGCTCGGATTCCCATACATCTACGTTTTGACCTTGGGTATCTTGCAATCTATTCCTAACGACCTTTACGAAGCAGCTTATATTGACGGTGCTAATGCTTGGCAAAAATTCCGCAACATCACTTTCCCAATGATTTTGGCTGTTGCGGCACCTACTTTGATTAGCCAATACACCTTCAACTTTAACAACTTCTCTATCATGTACCTCTTCAATGGTGGAGGACCTGGTAGTGTCGGTGGTGGAGCTGGTTCAACCGATATCTTGATCTCATGGATCTACCGTTTGACAACAGGTACATCTCCTCAATACTCAATGGCGGCAGCTGTTACCTTGATTATCTCTATCATTGTCATCTCAATCTCTATGATCGCATTCAAGAAACTACACGCATTTGATATGGAGGACGTCTAAGATGAATAACTCAATTAAACTCAAACGTAGACTGACTCAAACCCTTACTTACCTTTACCTGATTGGTCTATCAATTGTCATTATCTATCCACTTTTGATTACCATCATGTCAGCCTTTAAAGCAGGTAACGTCTCAGCCTTTAAACTAGATACTAACATCGACCTCAATTTTGATAACTTTAAAGGCCTCTTCACTGAAACCTTGTACGGCACTTGGTACCTCAACACTTTGATTATCGCCTTGATTACCATGGCTGTTCAAACAAGTATCATCGTACTTGCTGGTTATGCTTACAGCCGTTATAACTTCTTGGCTCGTAAACAAAGTTTGGTTTTCTTCTTGATTATCCAAATGGTGCCAACCATGGCCGCTTTGACAGCCTTCTTCGTTATGGCGCTTATGTTGAACGCCCTTAACCACAGCTGGTTCCTCATCTTCCTCTACGTTGGTGGTGGTATCCCGATGAATGCTTGGCTCATGAAAGGCTACTTCGATACAGTGCCAATGTCTTTAGACGAATCTGCAAAACTAGACGGTGCAGGACACTTCCGCCGCTTCTGGCAAATTGTTCTTCCACTTGTTCGCCCAATGGTTGCCGTACAAGCTCTCTGGGCCTTCATGGGACCTTTCGGGGACTACATCCTCTCTAGTTTCTTGCTTCGTGAGAAAGAATACTTTACTGTTGCCGTTGGTCTCCAAACCTTCGTTAACAATGCGAAGAACTTGAAGATTGCCTACTTCTCAGCAGGTGCTATCCTCATCGCCCTTCCGATCAGTATTCTCTTCTTCTTCCTACAAAAGAACTTTGTTTCAGGACTTACAAGTGGTGGCGACAAGGGATAATATATCCCCGCCACCCTTTTTCATTTTATACTCTTCGGAAATCTCTTCAAACCACGTCAGCTTCCATCTGCAACCTCAAAACACTGTTTTGAGCAACCTGTGGCTAGCTTCCTAGTTTGCTCTTTGATTTTCATTGAGTATTAACGATTGTTACTGTAAGTAATGTCCTTACAACAAGCAATTTTTCTCCTAGACTTGAAATAAAGCACATTTCTCTATATAATAATACTCATATAGAAAACACCTTTTAGAAAGATACCTATGCTTCCATATCCATTTTCCTATTTTTCAAGTATTTGGGGATTTCGTAAGCCCCTGTCCAAACGTTTCGGACTCAACTGGTTTCAACTTCTCTTTACCAGTATCTTCCTTATCAGCTTGTCTATGGTACCCATTGCCATCCAAAACAGCTCACAGGAGACTTATCCGCTAGAAACTTTTATCGATAATGTCTATGAACCTCTGACAGATGAGGTTATCCAGGATCTCTCTGAACATGCTAGAATTGTTGATGGCACATTAACTTATACAGGAACAGCTAATCAAGCGCCTTCTGTTGTGATTGGTCCAAGCCCAAGTAAGGAGTTCCCGAAGGACTTGCAACTGCATTTCGATACAAATGAGCTGATCATCAGCAAGGAAAGTAAGGAACTGACCCGAATCTCTTACCGAGCGATTCAGACTGAGAGTTTCAAAAGTAAGGACAGCTTGACCCAAGCAATTTCTAAAGACTGGTACCAGCAGAATCGTGTCTATATCAGTCTCTTCCTAGTTCTCGGTGCCAGCTTCCTCTTTGGTTTGAATTTCTTTATCGTCTCTCTAGGAGCGAGTCTTCTCCTTTATATCACTAAGAAATCACGCCTCTTTTCATTTAGAACCTTTAAAGAGTGCTACCATTTTATCTTGAATTGTTTAGGATTGCCGACTCTGATTACACTTATTTTGGGATTATTTGGCCAAAATATGTCAACCCTGATTACTGTACAAAATATTCTTTTTGTTCTGTATCTGGTCACTATCTTTTATAAAACACATTTCCGTGATCCAGATTACCATAAATAGGAGATTTTTATGCCCGTTACGATTAAAGACGTGGCCAAGGCTGCTGGTGTTTCACCTTCAACCGTAACCCGTGTTATTCAAAATAAATCAACCATTAGCGACGAAACAAAAAAACGCGTTCGTAAGGCTATGAAAGAGCTCAATTACCATCCCAACCTCAATGCTCGCAGCTTGGTAAGTAGCTATACTCAGGTGATTGGTTTGGTTCTTCCTGATGACTCAGACGCCTTCTACCAGAATCCTTTCTTTCCATCGGTTCTACGTGGCATCTCTCAAGTCGCATCTGAAAACCACTATGCCATTCAGATAGCAACAGGGAAAGATGAGAAGGAGCGTCTCAACGCTATTTCACAAATGGTCTACGGCAAGCGTGTAGATGGGCTAATCTTTCTCTATGCCCAAGAAGAAGATCCCCTCGTCAAACTCGTAGCAGAAGAACAGTTCCCCTTCCTTATCTTAGGTAAATCTCTATCTCCTTTCATTCCACTTGTCGATAATGACAACGTTCAAGCTGGTTTTGATGCGACAGAATATTTCATCAAAAAAGGCTGCAAACGCATTGCCTTTATCGGAGGAAGTAAAAAGCTCTTCGTGACCAAAGACCGTTTAACAGGCTATGAACAGGCGCTGAAACATTACAAACTTACCACTGACACCAATCGCATCTACTTTGCAGACGAGTTTCTGGAAGAAAAGGGCTATAAATTTAGCAAGCGATTATTCAAGCACGATCCACAAATTGATGCCATCATCACAACCGATAGCCTCCTAGCTGAAGGGGTCTGTGACTACATCGCTAAGCACCAACTGGATGTCCCTGTTCTCAGCTTTGACTCAGTCAATCCCAAGCTCAATTTGGCAGCCTATATAGATATCAATAGCCTAGCCCTCGGACGCACTTCTTTAGAAACTATTCTCTGCATCATCAATGATTCTAAAGAAAATAGACAAATCTGCTACCGTCAGTTAATCGCCCACAAAATTATTGAAAAATAAAAACCAGCTCGCGCTGGTTTTTTTATCACTAATTTTCTGTTTCAACGAATCGTCCCAAAATATGAACATTCTCAGATACAGAGACAAAGGCACCTGGATCCACTTGTGTCATAATCTGTTTAAATTCATTAAACTCTGCACGTGTAATGACAGTAATTAAAACTGCCTTTCTCTCGTGATTATAGGTTCCTTCTGCATCGTGGATCATGGTTGCTCCGCGGTGCAATTTTTTATGGATTTTTTCAATTACCTTGTCTGGATGATTGGTCACAATCATGGCCTGCATGCGTTTTTGCTTGGTAAATACTGCATCTGTCACACGGCTAGAGACAAAGATGGTAATCATAGAGTAGAGAGCGTATTTCCAACCAAAGGTCAAACCTGCTATCAGCATGATGGTTCCATTTACCAAGAAAGAAATACTACCGACATTCTTACCTGTTTTCTTGCGAATGGTCAGGCTGACGATATCCGTTCCACCACTAGAGATATTGTTTCGAAGAGCAAAACCAATCCCCAAGCCCATGACAACACCCCCAAAAAGGGCATTGATAATGGGATCCTCCGTCAAGGTTGCCACAGGGACAAACTGGATAAAGAAGGAACTCATGGATACCGTGATAAAGGTAAAGACGGTGAACTTATGGCCAATCTGATACCAAGCTAAGACCATCAAAGGGAAGTTAATGGCGTAGAAGGTTAGCGAAATCGGAATATGAAAACCAAACCAGTGATTACTCAAGGCAGAGATAATCTGTGCCAGACCTGTCGCACCACTCGAATACACATGACCTGGTTGGAAAAAGAAATTGACCGCTACTGCTGATAAAAAACCATAGACCAGAGAAGCCGAAATCTTCTCATCGTATTTTTCACGAGAGATGCTTTGTAAGACACGTAAAATTTTTATCTGATAAGCAAAGCGGCGCAGATAATAGCGCCACCGCTTAATTCGTTTTGCTTGTTTCATCTTCTTCTACTTGTAAGCTGAGTTCCTCTAGTTGTTTGAGAGCGACTGTTGATGGAGCTTGTGTCATTGGGTCACTTGCCTTGTTGTTCTTAGGAAAAGCAATGACTTCACGGATATTTTCTTCTCCAGCTAAGAGCATGACAAATCGGTCAAGCCCGATAGCCAAACCACCGTGTGGTGGGAAACCATAGTCCATGGCTTCAAGAAGGAAGCCAAACTGGTCATTTGCTTCTTCTGCTGAGAAACCAAGAGCCTTGAACATGCGTTCTTGAAGGTCTTTTTGGTTGATACGAAGGCTACCACCACCAAGCTCATAACCGTTCAAGACGATATCGTAAGCAATGGCACGAACCTTAGCCAAATCACCTTCTAATTCGTGAGCAGTTTCTTCCTGTGGAAGGGTGAACGGATGGTGGGCGCTCATGTAGCGACCTTCTTCTTCAGACCATTCAAACATCGGCCAGTCAACCACCCAAAGGAAGTTGAACTTATCATTATCAATCAAGCCAAGCTCTTTAGCAATACGTCCACGAAGGGCCCCCAGCGTTGCATTGGCCACTTCAAGCGTATCTGCCACAAAGAGAACGAGATCCTTATCTTCAAGAGCAAGCGCTGCTGTCAAGTCTGCTTGGATGCCTGTCAAGAACTTGGCAACTGGTCCATTTAATTCTCCATCAACAACCTTAACCCAAGCAAGACCTTTGGCACCATACTGTTTGGCTACTTCCGTCATCTTGTCGATGTCTTTACGTGAATAGTTATCCGCAGCTCCTTTGACCACAATGGCTTTTACAGCAGGTGCTTCTGAAAAGACTTTGAAGTCTACACCTTTGACCACTCCTGTCAAGTCCTGAAGCAACATGTCAAATCGAGTATCAGGCTTATCAGAACCGTAAAGAGCCATCGCATCGTCATACTTCATACGAGGGAATGGTAGCGTCACTTCGATGCCTTTGGTTTCCTTCATCACGCGCGCAATCAAGCCTTCTGTAATATCTTGGATTTCTTGCTCAGTAAGGAAAGATGTTTCCAAGTCGACCTGGGTAAACTCAGGCTGGCGGTCACCACGCAAGTCCTCGTCACGGAAACATTTAACGATTTGGTAGTAACGGTCAAAACCAGCATTCATCAAGAGCTGTTTCGTGATTTGTGGACTTTGAGGAAGAGCGTAAAAATACCCTTTATTAACACGAGATGGCACCAAGTAGTCACGCGCCCCTTCTGGTGTTGACTTAGAAAGGAATGGTGTCTCCACGTCGATAAACTCCAACTCATCCAAATAGTTGCGGATAGAGTGTGTCACCTTAGCACGAAGTTTCAGATTTTCCAACATTTCTGGACGACGAAGGTCAAGGTAACGGTAACGCAAACGCGTATCGTCATTGGCCTCAATGCCATCCTTAATCTCAAATGGGGTTGTCTTAGCTGTATTAAGCACTGTCAGAGCTGTCACGTTTAACTCAACTGCACCAGTTGGTAACTTATCATTGGCTTGCTCACGCGCAGCGACCTGACCTGTCACCTCGATAACAAATTCGCTACGAAGGCTTTCAGCTGTTGCCATAACCTCTGCAGAGACTTTTTCAGGGTTGATAACTAACTGCATGATTCCTTCACGGTCACGAAGGTCGATAAAGATCAAACCACCGAGGTCACGACGACGGCCAACCCATCCTTTCAAGGTTATTTCTTGTCCGATGTGTTCCTCACGAACACGACCAGCATACATACTACGTTTCATGTTTTCTCTCCTCTTTTATTCTGTTACTATTTTACCATAAAAGCGCAGGCTCTTCATGAAAATCATCAGAAAAGTTTGCCAGTCTTTAAAAATTAACGCCCATACAAAAAGTCCGATGAACTTCACCGGACTCTTTTATTTTGAATTTTTGCCTGCTTTACGCTTTTCAGCGATTTCAGCTGCCTTTCGAGGCAAGACAATTTCCGTTGTGTAAGCTGTCCCAAAACGCCAGATACCAGCAATAGGGGCAAAGACTACTGCTAGATAGTTATAGAAGAAATCGCCCTTAAAGGCATAAGCTAGCGCTCCAATGATGAAAAATAGAACGACTGCTTGAATCACTGCTAATAAAATTACTCGTTTCATGTGACCTCCTGACTCTATTATAGCATGAGAATCATCAAAAAGCCGACTAAATTATTCAAAGCGTGGAGAGAAATACTGTAGACCAGACCTTTTCTGCTAATATAGGCCAATCCCAAACTAAAACCAAGGCTAAAATAGACAAAAAATTGTTGCACATCACCTGGGAAATGAATCAAGGTAAACAGAACACTGGATACCAGAAGAAAAATCAGAGTTTGTTTACTATTGTCCTGCTTAGGAAAGAGGTAGCGTGCTAACATCCCTCTAAAGATAAGTTCTTCCGTCAAAGGAGCAAAAATAACGACCGCAAAGAATGAGAAAAGTGGTTGAGACAAGGTCAAGTCTATCGCTATTTGCTGATTTACTGAAGGATCATTTGGCAAGAAAAACTGGACAACCAGAGATAAGAACCAAACCAAGGCAGGAAGCCAAATAAATCGGTTGAAGCCACTCTTCTCAATACGAACAGGACCTTTCTGATACCATTTGTAAATGCCGTACACATAAACTCCAGCCAAGGCCACATAGAGTAAGGTCACAGCATAGGGTGAAGCGCCTAAGGTAAGCGACGTAGTCGCGAGCACCTGAATGAAGCCATAGATGAATAAAAAGGATAGAAAGGCTAGAAGAAACCAGCCAAGGTTTTTAAGTAATTTCATATAGATCTCCTATCTTGCTTTATAGCTGTTTTTCAATACAAAGAGGTTTGCTATCCCTAACACAAGTACCCATGCAAGTAACATACCAATATTAGAAAAAGATATTTCCCCACCTTTTTTATTTAAAAGATTTACAATAGGACCAACGAACGAGTAATCCAACATTTTTTGAGCCGTATCATTTTGAAGAGCAATTATGGGTAAAAAAGATACGATTAGCATAGGGAAGATACTATAAACTTGCGCTTTAGATTGAGTATCTGACACCGCACCGATTAGAAGGTTGAGAAAAATAATACAAATAGTTGCTAGGAGCAAATAGATAGCATAGGCAAATAAATAACCAGATACATCTACTTTAAGATAGATGGGAAGTACAATCATAGCAAGTAACATTATCAGAATAGGGAGAACGAGCATACTGAAAGTATATTCTGTTGCTGTCACACCACTTAGAATGAGTGATTTAAGATTTCGTTTTTCCTTATCCTCTGCCATCATAATCGATACCATATAACCACTTCCCATGCTCAAGACCATCGTCAAGCTAGCAGATAGTAAAAATAGGCTCAATTGTCCATTCTTATTTAAAAATTCATTATATAAAACAGCAATACCAAAAGGCATCAATAGAGTCGCCAACAAAGTTGAATTGCTGATAAGAACTTGCACTCTTAACCATAGTAGGGCATTTAATTTTCTAAACATCTAACTTTTCTCCTGTCAATCTGATAAAGATTTCTTCTAGTGTCGGCTCACAAGAGTGAACCACCATCAAATCTGTCGTGTCTAAATGTGGTAATTCTTCAAATGGAACTATCTGTTCTCGTCCATCGTTATAAACCACATGTACTTTCTTATCCACATGATACTTCTGGATAATATCTTGTGGACTTCCATACTCTATTAAATTACCCTTATTTAAAAGAGATAAGCGATCACAAAGCAGAGTTGCTTCATTCATATCATGCGTGGTCAGAAAGATAGTTGTCCCCGCCTGCTTTAATTCTTGAAGTAGGGTATGAATCATCTTAGATGTTGTAGGGTCTAAGCCACTGGTTGGCTCATCGAGAAAGAGAATCTTAGGAGCATTCAGAAGGGCACGAGCCAAGAACATTCGTTGTTTCATTCCAGTAGATAACTTTTCTGCAATAATATCTTTAGCATCTGCCAATCCAACCTGTTGGAGCACCTGATTTACTCTATCTGACTTGAGACCATATAACTTAGCATAGATGAGAAGATTTTTATAAAGACTCATCTTTTCATAAAAACCACTGCCATCACTAACAATGCCAATTTGTTCCAAATCATTTGAGGTTAAATCTTGAGAATTCTTGCCTAACAAAACTGTTTTACCTTGATCTGCAGCCAACTGACCTGTCAAGACATTGATCATGGTTGTTTTACCTGAGCCAGAAGGGCCAAGAAAACCAAAGATTTCTCCCTCCTTAATCTCAAAAGAAATCTGGTGAAGAGCTTTCTTGCTCCCAAAACTTTTGCTTACATTTTCAACACGAATCATAGAAACTCCTTTATTTAAAATAACGTTTCACCATAGGCAACTGCATCACACCGATATAAATATGGATCACTCCTACCAGCAGGAAAGCTAGTAACTGAATCTCTCCTGTCAGCAAGGAAAAGAGAGCAATCAAAAAGTAGAGACCTGGCAAGACATATTGGTTTAATTGGAATAAAATTCGAAAACTCTGTTCCAAATTAGCCTGGCGCTCCCCTTCATCGCAAGAATTGACATAGTCTAAATAATCCTTTGGTGTAGAGAAAAATGCCAAATCAAACTGACGAACAATCGCAATAGTCTTATAAAAATATTTTTGAGCATTAAAAATCAACACTAATCCCAAAAAAGAAAGAGGTAAGATTAGATTGCTTCTATCTAGTACAATCACTTCACTTCCTGAAATAAAGAGAGCCAATAAAATCGCTACACTTGTAATATGAAAAGCAATAGTTCCAAACTCAAGATTACGATGCATTTGCACATAATAGGTTTCATTCAGATCATCGTCCATTTCCTCTTGATACAAGGAGTGAAATTTTCTGCTTTTCTTTAAGAAATTGAAAGTCAAAAGAATGCTAATGAAACCTATCAATAAACAAATAGCTGATATCCATGGTATCAAGACTTTTACATCTAACATAATTCCGTGGGATTCAGCAAGTGCCTTAAACATCCCTACAAAACCGCCCAAGAAACCTCCCAAGACAACAGACATTAAAAATAACAATCCACCTTTATTTTTCTTTTTCTTTTCCATATTCATTCTCCTTATTTACTTGCTAGATTTTTGGATTTCTTTTCAATCCAGTCAACGACTGGGATAAGAGCAAAGTAGGCCCAGATAAATTGGTCGCTGTAATAGAGATCAAACCATCCTAGATTTGTTCCAATTAGTAGACACAGGCTGACTAATAGAGCTATGGCAACTACATAATAAATCACTTTATACTTGTTCATCATTTTTCTCCTTTTTCTCCAACCGATTGAAAATGGATAAGAGGACTAAGTTAACCCAAAACAAATACTTACTTTCAACAAAATAGAACCACCCCAGTAATGTTCCAACCATAGCGAAAGCATTCACAATAAGGGCAAGAACACTCATGTAATAAATCACTTTATACTTGTTCATCACTCGTCCTCCTCCAAGCGAAATACTGATTCGACTGTTTCGTTGAAAATTTGAGATATTTTCAAAGCAATCACAACGGACGGGGTGTATTCGTCCCGTTCTAATAGGCTGATAGTCTGTCTGGAAACCTCTGCTAGCTTGGCTAGTTCGGTTTGATTAAGGCCATCGCGAGCCCGCAGCTCTTTTAGACGATTTTTTAGTTGCATGTTACACACCTACTCTCCGTCAAATTCAACGGATTGGATATCCTCAATACGTTGCAACTTGATTTTTTCTTTTCCCGTCTTGTCTACATATCGTAGCTTGACCCATTCCTCATCAACATCCACAACTTCCCAAAAATTTGTTCCAAATAGTTCTCCAATGATTGTTGGTTTCTTTCCAATCATTTCTTGCAATAATCTCGACATTTCTGCGTTTCCTTTCTCTTTTCTTTCGATTACCTTTAACCTCTTCTCTAACCGCTTGATTTTCTTAGATTGACTCATATAAATCAAGACGAGAAAAGGAAACAAAATCCATACCCACATGTGGCTCCCTCCTATTTCTTAACTTGTTTATATTGTAACACATCTTTTTCTTTTTGACAATCATATTTGTCAAAAAGATTATGATTTTTGTCATTTTGCAAAAGAAAAAGGTCAGGAGTAAAATCCTGACCAGTTTATCTACTATTAAAAGCCTAATTTTTCAAAGATTTCTGAGAAGTTTTGGCTGATAGCATCAAGTGATACTTGCACTTCTTCTCGTGTTTGGTTGTTCTTGACCGTCACTTGTCCGCTTTCGACTTCGCTCTCACCTAGAGTGATGAGGGTCTTAGCCGCAAAGACATCGGCTGACTTGAACTGAGCTTTGAGCTTACGGTTGAGGTAATCACGCTCTGCTTTGAAACCTTGTTGGCGAAGAGCCTGTACCAATTCCAAGGCCTTAACATTTGCTCCATCACCCAAGACTGCGATATAGACATCTAGGGCGTTTTCGATAGGGAGAGCCACACCTTGCTTTTCAAGAATGAGAAGCAGGCGCTCTACACCAAGTCCAAAACCAAATCCAGCAGTTTCAGGGCCTCCAAAGTAAGAAACCAAACCATCGTAACGGCCACCCGCACAGACTGTCAGGTCATTGCCCTCAATCTCAGTGATAAACTCGAAAATAGTGTGATTGTAGTAGTCCAGACCACGCACCATATTGGTATCGATGATATAGTCTACTCCAAGATTTTCCAACATCTGACGCACAGCATCAAAATGAGCTTGGCTTTCTTCATCAAGGAAATCCAAGATAGACGGTGCATTCTCCACTGCCACCTTGTCTTCTTTTTCCTTAGAGTCCAAGACACGGAGAGGATTTTCCTCCAAACGACGTTGGCTATCCTTAGACAAGGTCTCCTTGAGCGGTGTCAAATAGTCAATCAAGGCTTGACGGTAGGCCGCACGACTCTCAGGATTTCCAAGAGTGTTGAGGTGCAATTTGACACCTTGGATGCCGATTTCTTTCAGGAAATGAGCTGCCATAGCAATGGTTTCCACATCAGTAGCTGGATTGCTAGATCCAAAACACTCAACACCAATCTGGTGGAACTGGCGCAAACGCCCTGCCTGTGGACGCTCATAGCGGAACATAGGGCCCATGTAGTAGAACTTACTTGGCTTTTGTACTTCTGGGGCGAAGAGTTTATTTTCCACGTAGGAACGGACAACGGGCGCTGTTCCTTCTGGACGGAGAGTAATATGGCGATCACCCTTGTCATAAAAGTCATACATTTCCTTGGTTACGATATCCGTTGTATCTCCGACAGAACGGCTGATAACCTCGTAATGCTCAAAAATAGGCGTGCGCACTTCTGCATAGTTGTAGCGCTTGAAAATCTCACGGGCAAAGCCCTCAACGTACTGCCATTTGGCAGATTCAGCAGGTAAAATATCCTGCGTTCCTTTTGGTTTTTGTAATTTCATAGGGAATCCTCTTTAAACTTAATAGTCTTATTTTACCATAAATAGAGGGATTAAAACAGTAAGAAAAAAATTAGGATTTATACTCAATGAAAATCAAAGAGCAAACTAGGAAACTAGCCGCAGGTTGCTCAAAGCACAGCTTTGAGGTTGGAGATAAAGCTGACGTGGTTTGAAGAGATTTTCGAAGAGTATTAGATATCATTTTTGAGATTAATAACTGTCAAAAGAATAGCTAACAAGGAAAGACCAACAAATAGCATCCAAGTCAACTGTATATTCCATACAGCTATAAGTGAAAAACAAGCTGTTCCCACAGGTATGGATAAGGTGAACAATAAACCTAAAAAATTACTGGTACGAGCTAGAACCTCTGGAGCTAGATTTTTCAGGAGCAAGGCACCAATCTTTGGTTGAACTTTACCAGACATATACAGAGTTGAACAGAGAAATAGTAAACCAAGTACGACTTGATTGAATAAATTAGCTAGACCAACTAGACTGAGTCCTACGGTCACCCACATCATCAATCTAGGCAAGGACTGCTTCCCAAAATAATCATTGCCCGTAAGGCTACTGATGATGATTGCTAACAAAGCACAGAATTGACTGATAAATAATGCCTCTGTGTAAGAAAAGTCCAAAAGAGAATGGCTCAAAAAGAAGATGTTATAGATGCTTCCTAAAGCGCCACCCAAGGCATTGATAAGCAAGACAGCACAGAGCATAAAACCAAAGTTTTTCTGTCCACTTTTAAGAAAAACGAGACGTAAATTTCGGTAAATTGTTAGGAACTGCTCTTTGATCGGAAGCTTCTCATTTTTTAGAATTTCACCATCAGCAGATGAGATTGACAGGCTCAATTTGCTTTTTCCTAAAAAGAGGATAACGGCTGATACTAGGAAAAAACAGGCATTGATTCCCGCAACGAGAGAAAAATTATTGACCGATAGACCTAAGAGCCAGACTCCAAAAGCTTGACCACCAATAGCTGAAATATAGGTGATAAACTGTGAAAAAGAATAAGCTTCCATCAAATCCTCTTCAGCTACTTTTTCCTTAATAAGAGGCATGCGCAAGCCACCTGCAAAATCACTGATGACATCACTAATGACGTTGATCAAACACAGGCTAGAAAAGGCAAAGAGACTAGCTTGATGAACAACTAGGGCTGCCAGAAAAAATAAAACCGCCTGAAACAAACCGCTGTAAGTCATCCATTTGACCTTGTCCCTCGTGTAATCTGCCCGAATCCCTACAAAAACTGTAAAGAAAGTCGGAAGAATCATGACAATATTCGCCATAGCAACCGCAAAAGAGGCTTGTGGCAAGGTCGATGCATAAACGATAAATACCAGGTTAAAAATTGAAGCACCAAAAGCATTGAAGAAACGTGACAAAGTCAAGAGTCGATAAGCTTGATTTCTAAACAATAGTTTCATAGATAATCTCCCTTCTTGTTCAAATACTCAATGAAAATCAAAGAGCAAACTAGGAAGCTAGCCGAAGGCTGTACTTGAGTACGGCAAGGTGAAGCTGACGTGGTTTGAAGAGATTTTCGAAGAGTATAAGTTTTATGTGAAGTATGACTATAGTATAGCACTTAGAAATTTTAGAGGAAAAACTTTTGAACATATGCAACAAATAAAATGAGCAAAAAGAAACGATAGAATTTCTCCAGTGACACGAGAGAGCCCAACAGTTCTATCGCTTCAAATTTTAAATTATTTTCTTAGTTTGCAAATATTCAACAATCGGAGGTTTTTCTATAGTATTCGGCAGATTTATTACAGCCAAGCATCTCAAAAATACGGACAGCATCCTCCATCTTTTTCTGACCTTCCTTGACTCTACCTTGCTTGCTATCAAGGAGACCTTCCGCCCATAAATAGACAATTCGGAAATAGGTTTCATTTTCATTATAGAAATGCTCTTCGATAACACGTTTAAAATAAGAGGCATTGGTAAATTCTTCACACTCAATGCTGGCTAAAAAGCCATTCAATAGTATAGTGTGAAAAAGGTTTCGATTGCCAGACATTTCCATTAGAAAATCAGATTTTCGTACCATCTCTCTAACATACCTAGTAAAAAGAGAAACAGATAAAAAGGGAGAACTGACTGAAAATAAATTGAGTTCATAGATTCCCCAGATCTCGGTAGAAAACAGATAGTCATGAAGGACTTTCCCCTCCTCTGCCGTTAACTCTACCCTTTCGTCCATGCTCTTCATATAAGACTTGATAAGAATGGCATTTAAAATATGTTTCTGTTTGTTTTGAGAATGGGCATGCTTTTGATACTCCCTGCGATACAAGTCCTCAAGAGGTGCTATATTCTTTGGATCCAAGACATCTATGATTTCTTTTCTCAACTCAGAATCTGTATCATACTGAAAACCTCTCGCCAGAAAGAGAATTTCCTCTACACTGGCAGATATATTTTCTAGGGCAAATAAAAACTTTTCCACCGAAAGCTCACTCTGACCTGTTTCAAATCGGGACAACATAGACGGCGAAAATTGTCCCCCAGTTGCTTGTCTCAGCGAGATATTTCTTGACTCTCGTAATTGTCTAAAGACTTTTCCAATCTGCTCCATAGACTTCCCCTTGATTCAGTATTTTCTTCATTTTATCATATTTTTCAGAAAATTCATCAAAAACTTGCCAAATTGTCAGAATTATGAGAAAATAGAGGATATTTATCACGTGGAGGGACTGTAATGAGAGAGGATATCAAAATCAATGACCGCGCTTTGGCCATACAAGACCAAATTATCGAAAAACTAGAGAAGGTTTTTGATACAGATGTGGAATTGGATGTTTACAATCTAGGGTTGATTTATGAAATCAATCTGGACGAAACGGGTCTCTGCAAGATTGTCATGACCTTCACCGATACTGCCTGCGATTGCGCCGAAAGCCTGCCTATCGAAATCGTGGCAGGTCTCAAACAAATCGAGGATATCGAAGATGTCAAGGTTGAAGTTACCTGGTCGCCTGCTTGGAAGATCACACGAATCAGTCGCTACGGCCGCATTGCCCTTGGACTGCCACCTCGTTAAGCAGGCAAATCACTTTTGAAGATGAAAAAGAGCAAGCCGAAGTTGGCTTGCTTTTTGATACTCAATGAAAATCAAAGAGCAAACTAGGAAACTAGCCGCAGGTTGCTCAAAACAGTGTTTTGAGGTTGTGGATAGAACTGACGAAGTCAGTAACCATACCTACGGCAAGGCGACATTGACGTGGTTTGAAGAGATTTTCGAAGAGTATGAGTTTATTTTTTACCTGACTTGTCCATATTCCAGAAGTCTGTCACAGCTCCGCGTGAAGCAGATGATACGATATGGGCATATTTACCGAGGACACCACGACTGTAAAGCGGTGGCAAGGTTGTTTCTGCCTTGCGTTTTTCAAGTTCTTCTTCAGATACGGCCATGGAAATTTCTTTAGTATCTTGATCAACCGTAACGATATCGCCTGTACGAAGGTAGGCAATCGGGCCACCATCCTGAGCTTCAGGAGCGATATGTCCAACAACCAGACCATAAGTACCACCAGAGAAACGGCCGTCTGTCAAGAGGGCAACCTTGTCTCCTTGACCTTTACCAACGATCATTGATGAAAGTGACAGCATCTCAGGCATACCAGGACCACCTTTAGGTCCAACGAAACGAACAACGACTACATCACCATCAACGATTTCATCTGTCAGAACGGCCTGAATAGCATCTTCTTCTGAGTCAAAGACCTTAGCTGGTCCAACGTGACGACGGACCTTAACACCTGACACCTTGGCAACCGCACCGTCAGGAGCAAGGTTCCCGTTCAAGATGATAAGCGGACCGTCCGCGCGTTTTGGATTTTCAAGTGGCATGATGACTTTTTGACCTGGTGTAAGGTCTGCAAAGTCAGCTAAGTTCTCAGCGACAGTCTTACCCGTACATGTGATACGGTCCCCGTGAAGGAATCCATTTGCCAGCAAGTACTTCATAACCGCAGGCACACCACCGACTTCGTAGAGGTCTTGGAAGACATACTGACCAGATGGTTTCAAGTCGGCCAAGTGAGGCACACGCTCTTGGATCATATTGAAGTCTTCAAGTGACAAGTCAACATTGGCAGCATGGGCAATGGCAAGCAAGTGAAGAGTAGCATTTGTAGAACCACCGAGAGCCATAGTCACAGTAATGGCATCTTCAAAGGCTTCACGAGTCAAGATATCTGATGGCTTGAGACCGAGCTCCAACATTTTAACTACAGCACGTCCTGCTGCTTCGATATCTTCTTTCTTATCAGCTGATTCAGCTGGATGAGATGAAGAACCTGGCAAACTCATACCCAAAACTTCGATAGCAGTCGCCATGGTATTAGCAGTATACATACCACCACAGCCACCAGGGCCAGGGCAGGCATTACATTCAAGACGTTTCACGTCCTCAGCTGTCATGTCACCGTGGTTCCATTTTCCGATCCCTTCAAAGACAGAAACCAAGTCGATATCTTTACCATCAAGATTTCCCGGTGCAATCGTTCCACCATAGGCGAAAATAGCTGGGATATCCATATTAGCAATAGCAATCATAGATCCAGGCATGTTCTTGTCACAGCCACCGATAGCGACGAAGGCATCCACGTTGTGACCACTCATAGCCGCCTCGATGGAGTCCGCGATGATGTCACGAGATGTTAGAGAGAAACGCATACCAGGCGTTCCCATAGCAATCCCGTCCGCTACGGTGATAGTTCCAAACTGCACAGGCCAAGCACCTGCTGATTTTACACCTTCTTTGGCTAATTTCCCAAAATCATGCAAGTGGATATTACATGGCGTATTTTCCGCCCAAGTCGAAATCACTCCCACAATCGGTGTTTCAAAGTCCTTATCTGTCATACCAGTCGCACGAAGCATAGCACGGTTTGGTGATTTTACCATACTGTCATAAATGCTACTGCGGTGACGTTTATCTAATTCAGTCATTTGTTCCCTCCCATTTCAGTTTTTACTATTATAGCACATTTTAAAAGCAATGAACAGAAGAAAATTCTTGAATTTTCAGAAAATTCTATATACATATGAAATATTTAAAACTAAAAACAACAAAGCGGATTAGGGCACTTTCTGATGACCAGAATATGCTTTTTAATCCGCTTTCTTTAAATAACGTACTGTAATTGTTACAAAAATTCTTTCAGAACAGTGTATTCAACATCTATCTTGCATTATAAATTTCTAGAACTTTCTCTTTTATATTCGATTCACTCAAACCATACTCATTAAGAAGATAATCCACTTTCCCTACTTGACCGAATCTTTCTTGAACACCCATCCGATGAATTTTTGTTATTCCATCATCAGAGAATAATTCACATAAAGCACTGCCAATTCCACCTATCTGATTGTGGTTTTCTACAGTAAATATAGTTTTTCCACTTAACATTGTTTTTATCTGTTCTGGTATCGGTTTAATTCTAAATAAATCTATCACACCTACTGAATAACCTAATTTAGACAGTTCATCCGCAACTCGAATACTTGGAGCAACCATTATGCCAGAAGCAACTATTACAACATCTTCACCGTGTCTTAACTCAATGTAGCCTTTAGAAAAATCTTCTCCACCTTGATATACAGCCTCTGGAGCCTTTCTAATTATTCGAATATATTTTAGTCCTTTTAAGTCTAATGTCTGGTTCAAGATTTCATGAAATTGGATATCATCAGTTGCTTCAAAAATGATTGATTTAGGAATTAAACGTAACAATCCAATTTCTTCAAATGGCATATGTGTTCCACCATTCATCTCTGCCGTTACTCCTGCATCTGAGCCAATCACAGTGGCATCCAATTGTGCGTACCCAAGAGAAATAAATAATTGATCAAATACTCTTCTTGAAGCAAAAGGGCCAAATGTATGAAGATAAGGTCTAAACCCCTGAATAGATAAACCTGCTGCAAGCCCGACCATTTCTGCTTCCATTATTCCAACATTCACATAACGGTCTCCAAAGTCCTTTTCAAGATTATTAGTAGCCATAGAACTTGACAAGTCTGCTTCTAAAACTACTATATCAGAATAACTTTGGTTAGCCTCTAGAAGGAAATCTCTATACACATGTCGTAATTCTTTCGTACTTCTCATCATTCTGTTTCCTCCAATTCCTGACTTAATCTTTCTACAACTGAAGTTAACATTTGTCTCTCCTCTACAGTAGGGCGAAGATGATGATTGGATTTCATTTCTTCCAGCTCTCGAACTCCTTGACCTTTAATAGTGTCTAATACAATACACTTAGGGGATGAATTATTTGACTGTTTTAATTGGATAATCCCTTCATAAATTTCTCTAATATCTGAACCATTGACCCTAATGGATTCAAATCCAAATGATGAGAATTTTTCTACAAAATCACCTGGATTACAAATATCCTTTGTAAAACCATCTAATTGTTTTTTGTTATCGTCTACAAATACAATTAAATTAGATAACTGTTGATGAGAAGCAAACTGTATAGCCTCCCAACATTGTCCCTCATTTAACTCACCATCTCCAACAATAGCATAGGTATAAAAGGGACTTTTTCTTATTCTCTGACCATATGCAAGTCCGGTTGCAACACTAATTCCTTGTCCTAAAGAGCCCGTTGTCATATCTATGCCTGGCGTTAGATTTCTATCAGGATGAGACGGTAATTTGGTTCCATTTGTATTTAAAGAATATAAGAATTCTTTGTCAAAGAAACCATTCAAATAGAGTGTACTGTATAGAGCTGGTCCTCCGTGACCTTTTGATAATATGAAATAATCTCTATCTCGCGATGCAAATATTTCTGGAGTCATTGGCATTATTTCACCATAAAGCACTGCTAGAACTTCTACGATAGACAGGCTCCCTCCATAATGACCAAATCCAAGATGATTCAAGGTTTCAAGAGTATTTAATCGGATGTTAGTCGCAAATTTTCTTAACTCATCTTCTCTATTTTTACTTAAAATCATCCCTTATTCCTCCTTTACAGATGGCTTTTTAATAAAGGATACTCCAAACATAACTGCTAAAATAAGAACAAGACCAATCACAATGCCTGCTTGTGAGCCAAATTGATTTAACATTCCTAAAATAATTCCTGATAGACCAAAATCTGCATCTGAGAAAGTTGATCCTTGGAAACCAAGTCCTCCCAAAACTGGCATTAAAAAGACTGGAAGAAAACTGATTAAAATACCTTGTAAAAATGCTCCAATAGTGGCTCCACGAACACCACCAGATGCATTCCCAATAACACCTGCAGTCGCTCCACAGAAGAAATGAGGCACAACGCCTGGTAATATAACAACCGTTCCTGAAGCAATCATAATTGCCATACTTACTAAACCACCAACAAAACTAGAGATAAATCCAATTAGAACTGCATTGGGTGCATAAGTATAAACAATCGGACAATCCAAAGCAGGTTTTGAATTAGGTACAAGACGCTCTGAAATACCTTTAAAGGCTGGAACAATTTCACCCAAAATAAGGCGAACACCTGCTAAAATAACAAATACACCTGCTGCAAATTGACCTGCTAATTGTAAAGCATAAACTAGACCACTTGTACCACTACTGATTTCTTTTTCTATATATTCTGACCCTGCAAAGATAGCTACAATAATATAAATAACTGCCATGGATAAAGTAATACTAACAGTACTATCACGTAAAAAAGCTAGACTCTTTGGAAATTTAATGTCCTCTGTTGATTTTGATTTGTCACCGATAAGGCTACCAGTAAAACCACTCAACCAATATCCCAAAGAACTGAAATGACCTAAAGCCACCTTGTCATTTCCAGTTAATTGAACCATATATTTTTGCACAAATGCTGGGGAAATACTCATAATAATACCGAGTGCTAATCCTCCTAGTAAGATAAGAGGCAAACTTGTAAAGCCAGCAACTGATAAAATGACTGCAATCATACACGCCATATATAGAGTGTGGTGCCCTGTTAAAAAGATATATTTGAATCGAGTAAAACGAGCAATTAAGATATTGAATACCATACCTGCAAACATAATCATTGCAGTAGCTGAGCCATATGTTGTTAAAGCTACAGCTACAATTGCTTCATTATTCGGCACAACGCCAGATAAATGAAAAGCATGCTCAAACATGGTACCAAATGGATTTAAAGAATTTTGTACAATTCCTGCACCACCAGATACAACTAAGAAACCAACAAAGGTCTTAATTCCACCTTTAATAATATCAGGTAATTTCTTCTTCTGAAGAACTAATCCTAAGATTGCAATTAAAGCTACTAAAATAGCTGGTGTACTAACAATATCCAATATGAACTTCATCATGACGCTAGCCTCCTATATAAGTCCTTTTTCTTCACAAAGTTTAGTAATTAATTCTCGTAGTTCATCCATATCAATAATACTATTTAAGATACGAACATCTCCAAGATGACTAGCTGAATCAGCTAGATCACGACCAACAATCCAAATATCAGCAGCATTTGGATCTGCTCCACCTAAATCATAGTGTTCAACTTCTACATCTGAAACATTCAAATCACTCAATACAGATTCAATATTCATCTGTACCATAAAACTTGAACCTAATCCTGAACCACAAGCTGTACCAATTTTTAACATTATTTAATCCTCCTGTTTAATTATCATTTCAATGTCATCATAGTTTTTTGATGATATTAAAGTTTGAACATGATTTTTATCTCTTAAAATTGTTGTTAAATGTGACAAAGCCTTTAAATGACTTTCATTATCAATGGCTGCAATACAAATCAACAATCTTACCTCTTGTTCTGGATTATCCAATAAATAAATCGGTTCTTCCAAAACTAACATTGACATTCCTATTTCATTCACACCTTCATCTGGCCGAGCGTGAGGAATTGCTACTCCCTTCCCTAAATTAATAAAAGGTCCAAACTCTTCTACTTTTTGAATCATTGCCTCAGGGTAGTTCTCAGTTATCTTATCTTGATCCAAAAGCGGTTTAGCTGCTAAACGAATCGCCTCCTTCCATCCTAATTTTTGCGAACTCACCTGATAGGTTTCTTTGGTAATAAGTTGTTCTAGCACTGGTACAATTTCCTTTCTATCATTTTTTTGATAAAGATAATTCTTTAACGCCAATCTTAATTCCAATTCTTGTGTAATAATTCCATATCTTTTGACAATATTCAGGATTTGTTCAATCTCAAAATCCCCATACTCTAAATTCGGAAAATCTTTTAACACTAGTTCTACTAGTTGTATTGCTTGCTCTTCAGTCATCATAACCGAAACTAGATAATTTGGCTTTTCTGTCTCCACCTTTATGGTAGAAAAAACCATATCATAGTCACTACTAGTTTTCGCCTGTAAATCATCAATCTTTGAGGTTCCTATGAACTCAATTTGAGGAAATAATGCTAATAGATTCTCTTTTAACATCAATGAAGAACTAACACCATTAGGACAAATGATTGCTGCTTTATACCATTTTTGAGGCAAAGTATCTGCTTTCTTTAAATAACCTCCGAAATGGATAACAAAATATGCTGTTTCACTATCAGGTATGGGCTTGTCAATAGCGTCCATCAAGGGAGTCAAAGAATCTTTTACTAGTTCAAATAAATCAGGATAATGTTCTTTAACATGCAACACATATTCATTTGAACTAGGTAGACCGAACTTTAATCTATAGTAAGCCGGTATAAGATGGCGACGAAGATTTTCTCTCAATCCTTCCCTTTGTTTAAAATGTAACAAAGAAATATCTTCCATTCTACTTATAATAGCCTCTGTTAATTGATTAAAGTAAACCGGAGCAACATCTACTTCACCTTCAAAGCAACTTGATAATAAAACGGTGATATAGCGATAATCATCCTCAGAAAACACCGTATCTATAATTCCCAAATCAACCACTGTATCCAATAAAATAGTGGTTATATCTTGAATAACAGGAGATACTAATGTCTCTGAAAGACCTACTCTTTCAACATCCCTTTGATACCTACACAGAATGAATACTAAACCGAAAAGGCAAACTTTTAATTGATTAACAATAGGTACTAGCTGTAGCTTCTCATAATAATCTTTAACTACCTGATTTATCAAATCATAAGTTAATGAATACCCCCAACTGGATAAAACATAATCCAAACCCCAAATTCCTATGGAGGATTCCAGCAACTCACTAACCATTTGAAAAGCTAAACGGTGCTTATTCCACTCTGAACCGTGTAAAGTATAACCTTTTGCTCTACTGTACCCTAGCTCCAAATCATTATCTAACATAATCTTTCTTAATGATTGAATATCAGATAAGGTTGTATTCTTACTTACTTTCAAAAAGTCTTGGTAATGATTATTCGATATAAAATCTAATCGGCAAAAAGTGTAAAGATAGATCAAAGCTAAGCGAGTCGACTTTGGTAAAACCAATTCATCCGACTTAATAATATCTGTCAAAGACTGCTTCGTACGATTTGATAAACTATAGCGACCTTGCTTTTTATCCAGCACTATCCCTTTATTAGCTAGATAAGGCACTAAATAATCTATTCCTTCTTTGACTTCCTTTATAGGTAAGCTCACCTTAACAGATAATTCATATAATGATAGCTCACAATGATCCATCAAAGTCATCAAAATAACTAGTGCTCTATAATCAAACATTTCTCTTCCTTTCTAACTACAATTATAGTGTAAAAGTTATAAGAATAAAAGAGTATTTGAGCACAATATAATCTCACCTTTTAAAAGAAATTATTGGGCTGAAAGTTTTTAGTAATTATTTTTCTACTTTTTCTTGACGTTATAAATTAAAGCGATATCATTTAGATAACAATTAATAGGAATGGTTGAAATGGCACTAGAACGGCTCAATGAAGGGGAATTGGTAGAGCTTGACAAAGAGCGAAAAGCTGCCATGGTTTCAAATCTCCTTGTCGTTCTTTGTGGCAATCATGATGCACAACCAATTGTCAACACAGGAAGTCTTTACTAAAGATGGTTGAAGCTAAAAAAAGCAGATCCCCCTTCGACTCTCAACAAAGTTATACGCTGCACTCACATCATGGGCAGAAGATGACTTTCGTTCAGTCAATGGCCAAATCGAATATCTCCTCACAGAATGTGTCAAACAACGGAAGAAAGACGGAAAATACGTATCAGAAACCATTGACGAACCATTTGAGATTGATATTTAACACCTTCTCCTGTCTGCCGTGCCGAATAGGAGAATTTTTTCATCTTTTTTTGTCAAGTAACTTTACTTTACAAAAAAGTTTTGATATACTATTAAAGTTGATGAAAATCAAACCTAACTGAATTATATCTTAAAAGGAGAAATTAAAATGGCAGTACCTGCACGTCGCACTTCAAAAGCGAAGAAAAACAAACGTCGTACACACTACAAAGTAACAGCTCCATCTGTAAACTTTGACGAAACTACTGGAGATTACTCACGTTCTCACCGTGTATCACTTAAAGGATACTACAAAGGACGTAAAATCGCTAAAGCTGCATCAGCTGAATAATAGAAGGGAGATACCATGCGCGTAAATATTACACTTGAACACAAAGAATCTGGTGAACGCTTGTACCTTACTTCTAAAAACAAACGTAACACTCCAGACCGTCTTCAATTGAAGAAATACTCACCAAAACTTCGCAAACACGTTGTGTTTACAGAGGTGAAATAGGGATTCACTACATGTCAATAGACGTGAGGAACCTTGATTTTAAGCGAATTTTGAAATTTTAAATTTCACTACATTGCAATAAAAATCAACCGAATCACTACCTTTTTCACTACCTTTTTTTGAAATAAAAATATTGATTCGGACAATTAAAAACAAGAGGAACTCCAATGTACGTTGGGGTTCTTTTTCTGTATATATTTCAAATAACGCTTCTATTCATTCTCAAAAATGGTTTAAATAGCGTAGTCTTTTAAACTAATTTTGTGAATCCAAAAAATCTTCCTATCATTTACAATAAGAAGATTTTTTTATTATTCTAATTCTTTCTACGTACTGTTACAAGTCCAAATGCTCCAAGAATTGCACCGAGTACCAACATTGCAACACTTGATGACTCTCCAGTATTTGGTAATGATTTTGCACGTTCTACTCGTGAATATGTCACTTTTTCATCTGCACCCGCTTTAACAGCTGGAGCTGAATATGTTTGTTGTTTATCTTTCACAACAACATCTTCTTTAGCATCCAAAGCAACATCTTTACCTGATTGTGAAGCTGTCTTTGTTTTATCAACAGTTTCTTCAGTATTTTCTGTAGGTAAAGTATTAGAATTTGAGTCTACAGCAACAACAGTTCCATCTGGTAGAGTTGCAACTACATTATCTTTAGCTTTGTTTTCTAAGTCTAGCAACTTATCAAACTCTTCTTGGATTTCAGCTAATTTAACTTGTTCAGCTTTCAATTTATCTGTAACTGCGTCCAATTTATCTTGTGCTAATTTTGCAGCAGATTTTGCTTGAGTCAATTTTGTTTCCAAATCAGCTACTTTTGCTTGCGCATCTGCAAGATTTTTGTCTGCGTTTAGATAAGCACTTAATTCTGTTGCAATTGCTTTCGCATCTGAAACCAATTTGTCTTTTTCTTCATGTAACTTCGCTTGTTCAGCTTGAAGAGTAGTCAACTTGTTTTCTTCTGCTTGTAATTTTGCTTGTGCATTTGTAAGAGCAGTTTCAGCATCTTTTTGAGCAGTTTTAGCTGTAGCTAGTTCATCTTTAGCTGTTTCAAGAGCAGTTTGTTTTTCTGCTTGGCTTCTTGAGAAGTTTTCAACAGCTTGTTCAGCAGTTGCTTTACGTTCTTGTGCATTTTTCAAAGCAAGGTTTGCCAATTGCAAGTTCTTTTCAGCGACTTCTGTTTGAAGTGGACTAGCTGATTTGCTTGCCAATTCTTTTTCAGCGTCTGTTTTAGCTTCAAGTGCAGAAGCATATTTGCGTGAAGCTTCTGCTAATTCTGCTTTAGCATTTGTAAGAGCAGTTTGAGCTTGGCTGTTTTGTTTTTGTGCTTCAGCTAGTTTTGCTTCGAGTTGGGCAAGGTCATTTGATTTAGAAACTGGAGTTCCTTCATTTGAAAATGCTGTAATCATGTAATGACGACCATTGATATTAGCTACATCAATACCAACATATTTTGCAAAGTTTAGGTTTGCATAAAGGTGTCCCCATGGGCGACGTTTATCAGCATTTGAAACGCCATCAAGATATGTTGTAAACATCAAATTATTGTATACAGTTTGTTTTAGTTCATACATATTTGAAATATCAGAACGCATTGAAGCAACGTTTTCAACAGCATTAGGTACGTGACCATGAACCATTGGGTCTAATCCACGTTCTTCATATTTTTTAGCTTGTGTTGATGCTAAAGTAACAGCTTCTTTAGTTGTTCCTGTTTCTGATTCTACGTTGAATGAATCTTTAAATGCATTTCGGATTTGTTTCAATCCATTAACGTAAAATTCTGAGATTTCAAGTTTTTGAGCATCTGTCAAATTGTCAATATCAACTGGACGATTTAGGTCAGCATTGTCATATTTGACGTTAGCATTTGATTGTTTAACGATATCAGCTACAGAATTGAGAATCAAATCATCTAAATCATTTTTAATTGCATTGTTTTTGTTAGCTTTTTCTAATTTTAATAGTTGTCCAAATGTGACAACATTTGAAGACACACCAGCTGATTTCAATACATCTGCTGAAAATCCATTATACACATTTGTTGGAATAGTGAATGTTGGATTTGGAATGTTCATTCCTTCAGATTTATTCAACTTAGCTTTTTCCGCATCCAAGGCAGTTTGAGCTTCTTTTTCTTTAGAGGCTGTAGCATCTGCTTTTTCTTGGATGGATTCAACTTTATTTTGGTCGGCGTCCATCATTTCTTTAGCTAATTTCAAGGCATCGTTTTTGATGTTCACATTGTTCTCAGCTTGTTTGATGGCTTCTGCGCGGTCGCTATCTGCTTTCTTAGCGGTTTCGACAGCTGTTGTTGCGCTTGAGATATTGGCATTGGCTTGTTCAATATCTTTTTCAGCTTGGGCAAGTGAGGCTTTAGCTTCACCAAGTCCTGAACCATTTAGCGCGTCTTCAGCTGATTTTACGTTAGCTTCTTTAGCGGTTACTGTTTTATCCGCTTCAGCTTTCTTACTTGTTGCGCTTGCAACGTTAGCTGTTTCAGTTGCTACAGTCTCAGTTTGAGCTTTAATTGCTTCAGTAGACGCTTCAGTTGCTTTTTGATTGGCTTCTTGAGCTTTTACATTAGCATCTTGTTTAGCTTTTTTAGCAGTGATATTTTCTTCTGTAGCATTTGCTTTAACGGCTTCCGCTGACTTCAATTCGTCTTTAGCGCTTGTCAAAGCAGTTTCAGTAGTTGTAACAGCTTGGTTAGCAGAAGTAGCTTCAGCTTTTGCTGTTTCACTCTCAGCTTCAATTTGCTTAACAGTAGACGCTTGAGCATCAAGAGCAGGCTTGACATCAGAAGATTTCTTCACTTCTGGTTTTGTATCAGCTACAGGTTTAGAAACAAGAGCTGGTTCATTTACAGCAGTTACATCAACTGCTGTTGTAGTAGTTGCTTCTTGAGCAAATGCAGTTCCACCAACAGACGCAAGCGCAATAGCTGTTGAGGTTGTGAGGGTTTTAAAAGTATTTTTTGACATAACATCTCCAAAAATTCACATTAACAACTATATATAGTTGTTTTTTCTTTAATTATATCGCATTAAACCAACCTTGTAAAGTTTAAACCAATCTTTCAAGAACTAAAATATGTAGTAAAAAAACTGTAATATTAAGTTTGTGAGGTATTACATGAAGCAATCACTAAGAAAATATGTAGGAAAACGAATCCGCCTTTTAAGACTGAAAAAAGGTTTTACACAAGAACAAATTGAAGAACGAGCCGACCTTGGAACAAATTATGTATATAAACTTGAACACTTAGAAACGAACATAACAATTAACACACTTGAAAAAGTTATGAATGCCCTTGAATGTGATATTTCATCTTTCTTTGATATTACAAAAAAAGATGAAAATCCTGAGATTGTTGAATTAATTTCAAATATAAAAAATTTACCTGATAATAAACAAAAAGAAATAATTTCCGCATTTCATACGATTCTAAATCAAGTTAAATAATATTTTAATTAATTTCAAAGCGCTATAATTGATAACATAGCAACCCTATTGAATAACATAAACAACCGCTAAAAATTCTAGCGGTTGTTTTTTTTACATATCTAATTTTTTCAAATCTGCGCTCATTTGTTCAGTAGATATCATAGTTTCTTCTACTTTCTCTTCTGATTCTCTAAAATATTCTTCATCAAATTTTACAAAATCAAATCCATATTTGAATAAATTTTTGTTGTTCTTTCGATATCCTAAGCGTTCATCTTGTATTCTTTGAAGCTTATCTAAACCACTGACAAATTTTGAAACTTGTTCAGATATCATTCTTTGTTCTTCAGCCAAGTAATGTTCTAATGTTTGCCCATCTTCTAGTACTAGTTCACTCAATGAGTTCTTTTGTATATTACTTGTTCTATATTCTCTATAATCCGCATTCAAAAATAAATTTGAAGTCTGATAAACCTGAATCCCTAAAGAGTCTTCTGTTTTCTTGTTATCAAAAATAACATCTACATACACTCGTTCTGCAAAATCAATTATTCTATTATTTAATTTTTTCAAACAATAGTTTTTTTCAATAAAGAATTCTTTAAATAGTCTGTAAAATTTTTCTTCTACTTCATTTTGATAAAGTCTTGAAATAACTTTAAATAAATTCTTATCAAAAATATCAAATGAAACAATACCATCAGATAAGTCTGCTTCGATTTCTTTTTTAGCTAATTCACTTGAAAACAAGACAGACTCTTTCAAAACTTCGAGCATATTTGATTTCAATTGTTGCTCTCTAATTGTTTTAAAATCAGAAGCGTTAATAGATTCAAAAACAATTAAATAAAAGAGTGAGGGAAGCAATTTCTTCCAGTTTTCTTCATTACCCCATAACAATTCTGAAACACTTACATTCATATTCTTAGCAAGCAACTCTAAAACATATTCAGACAAATGAGTTCGACTATCTTTCATTAATCGACTCATTTTTTGTTTAGCTGTGTCTTTGTTTCCGCCGTAATATGCAAACATATCAGATACTTCTCCAATTCTTTCATCATGCAAAAACAAATACCAATAATATTTTAGTCCTTTTTGTGACTGTTCAGCTTTAAAACTTTTGACTGCTTCAGGTACTGCATCAATCGTTGAACGTTTTATAAATTCTACTGTGTTTTTAAACATTTAATGTCCTACTTTCTATAAGTTTATATTTAGAGTATAACACAATATATTGTACGTTGCAACCGATTTTATAATTTATTTTAAAAACTTTATTGTACAACTATTTCTTCCTTTATATATACTGTTTTTATGTTTCGTAATTATAATAGTTGTATGAAATGCTTCTATGTTTCCATCTGTTTTATTTCAACGAAATACAATTATATTTTTGATATACTTATCTTGTGAATGATGAATCAGTTAATTTCATTTCATGTCACATGATTAAAATAGTTGTATGAGAATGTTTTTAAATGTCTGTTTTTTCTCTCAATCGACACTCAACCTTAATCATGATACACTTAAAATGTAAATAAAGAAGGTTCAAATATTTACAAGAAAGCTTTAAAAGAAAGAACTAGCTTCAAGCTAGTAAAGGTAAAACTAATGGAAAAATTATTGCAAACAGGCTTATTTGGAAGCAATTCAAAACAATCAGGCGATTCAATTGTAAACGACCGTCGTACTGCCCCAGCTCTTACTAATATTTCAACTTGCGTTGCAGTTAGTGTTACAGAGCCAAAACCATTTTTCCCAATCATCGGTTTTGAGAAAAATCAAAATGGTAAAAACGCCCCAGTTTTTTCTGACAAATCAATTGGTTATGAAGTATTTTTATCAATGCCCAAAGATGATGGAGCAGTTAAATTGATTAGTCTTGTTGTCCCAACTTTAGAAATTGCGAACAAGATCCAGTTCAGACATTTGTATCAGTTAGTCAACCCACGCGGTCGCTATAAGTTCAAAAGTTATGATGTTATAGAAGTTTGGGCTGAAGATGTTAATGAAGTTAGATTGAAGTAGTGAGGAAATAGATATGAAAGAAATTTTTAAAGAATTAGATGACTTATCAGCTTTAGACTTGCCCATCGAATTGCGCAAGATTTTAGCAACATACATTAATTCTGAGGTTCAAGGACGAGTTTCATCTTTCGTGAATTTGAGTTTGGTTTACTCAGATGGACGTTACACTGATTTTATTCGCTCGTATATGTATTTGGAATTTAGGCGAAAAAAAATGTTAGATGACATGCAAGAAATTTGTAGGTATTTATGATTAGATACAGGTTAAATAAAAATACAGGTCATTTAAGTCCAGCTTTTCCCAATATTGTAACTCTACTCCAAGTTCTTGGAGTTGGGTTACTATCTTTTGGGATTGTTGTTAGATGGTTAGTATTTAAAGGAACAGAGATTGGTATTTTTAGAAGTGAAGCACAGTTTAGTTTGAATTTAATAGTGATTGGAATAGCTGTCTTGCTTTTGATTAATCTTGGGTTATTGATTCGGTTAGGTTTGAATCTATCAAAAATTGGGTCAATATCTTTATACTATCAGCTAAGATTGATAGAACGACAGACACACAAAGCGCTGTTGGATTCAGCAACTGCGAATCGCAAAGTTGGTAGCAAATTCATAGATGTTAGTAAAGCGCATGCGAGCTTCGAGAAGCTAAGCAGGCGCATCACGGTTAAAATCAAAAAATTAGCTGACCAGACTAATGACGATTTAGAAAAGTTTGCGGAAATGTTATCAGCTTGTTTAGTGGGTAAAAATCGTTCTTTAATTGTTTTAGATTATTGGTTGAGTGAAGATAATACAGAATTCATTTATTTATTAGATGATATTGTAGAAGCTAGAGCAAGACAGCTACGACCAAAGAAGATAACAGAATTAAGACCAATCAATGATTTTGAAATAACAGTTGAAGAAGGCTTGACATTTTCATTCTTGCGTTCTCCTCAAATTTTATTAGTTGGAAATACAAACAGCTCAAAAACAACGTTTTTAAAATCAATGCTTGCACAAGTATTCATGTTTAATGAAGATGTTGATTTAACAATCTTGGATGTTAAATCTGAGTTCAGCTCATGGGATTTTCTACCAGTTGGGACTATTTTATCAGACAGTGAAGAGATTTTAGAATATTTTGAAGAATTGTTGGAATTAGTTATTAAACGTGAAAAAGAAATTGCGAAATTGTCGGCACGTGATGATATTACTGGAGCAACTTTTGTCAATTTCGGTAAAGAGATGAAGATGAAGCTGTGTATTATCGAAGAATATTCTGCGATGTTATCAAGTATAACTGATACTAAAATGAGAAAAAGGGTTCAAGATTTGGTCTTGTCTATCGTATCTCGTTCTCGTTCGAGTGGTGTCTATATCTGTATCTGTATGCAACAACCGCGTTCGGAATTACTTTCAACAGCTATCAGAGATAATTTAGGTGTTCGTATCTGTTTATCAAATGGCGCTATTACTGACGAATTGGCTCGCATGGTATTTGGAGAAACAGATAATATTGATAATCATGCGCCACGATTTTCAGGATACATCATGACCACTGACGGACAGTTCAGTAAACCAAGAAAATTTTGGAATATCAATCTACACGAACACGGATTGGAAAAGATTAGTACATTTAAAAAAGCGTTTTTATACGGTCAACGATTAAGAAAGAAGTGTAAATAATGGGGTACTAGCATTCATGGGGGTATAGTAATGACCCCCATCCCAGTCCCCACCCCTAACGGGGTCAACTACAAAACAATAAAAAAGGAGTTATGTTATATGATTCAATGTGACGTTGATGAAATTTCATTTGTATTTTTACCAGATTTCAATGAAATGATGTCTAATTATGAAGCATTTGCTTCAAATATCTGTTTAAAAATTGATGAATTATTGGAATTAGAAAAGTACACGGTCAATTTCAAGTTAAATGAAAAAGGATTTGCAGGCTACAATTATATTGTCAATTTTGATGAATTTGAAATTCTATTATGTTTTAACACGGATAGCCCACGAATGGGGATATTTCTCAAATTCTCAGGTCAAGGTTTAAAACATTACTTGAAACGACGCGAAGAAGATAATCAAAAAATTTCGTATCGTCAATTAGTTCAAAAATTTTTTGAATTAGAAAATTATTTTAGTGGTAGTTGTAGAGTTTCAAGGATTGATTTTGCGATTGATTTTATAGATGAAGGTTTGAAAGTGAATCAGATTCATCAGGAGTTAAACAAGTCAATAATCAAATCAAAATACGTTGACAGTTTTACAAATACAATCAAATTAAGAAAAAATCAGTCAAATATCAGTACGATTAACACAAACAACAGAGTAGAAACAATCTATGTTGGTAGCAAGGCAAACAAAGGAAACTCTCTACTACTACGAATTTATGATAAAAAATTGGAGCAGGAGAAAAAGAAGGGCATCTTTTATGATGATGCCTTGAAATGTGATGATTGGGTGCGATTTGAAATGTCAATTAGGCAGGCTTACGCTAATCAAACTGGATTAGATATTTTAAAGTGCAGAAATGATAAAGAACTATCCAGTTTGATCTTTCAACGTTTTACTGACAAATATTTATTTTTCAAAAATGATGAATTATGGGATATTTCAAAGGTTATGCTGGAATACGTTTCGACTGATTTTGATTTATTGAGGTCAAAACCAAGGCGGAAGAATGACTTACTATCTACTTACATTTATTTGTTAAAAAATAGTGGTTTAGAATCTTTTCTATACAAGATTGACAAAATTTACGGTAAAGAATCAATTCAGGAATTTTTCAAGCATGTTTTGATTCATTTCAAAACAAAGTACAAACCCTCTCCTGATACGATTATATTTTTAAATAATCGAAAAGATGAACTAAAGAAAGAAAAGAAGCCGTGGGATGTATTCAAGTAAGAGAACGAAAGGAAAAAATATATGACGGATATGACGAAATTAAATCAAATTGAAGAGCTACTTAATACGCTCATTGTTATCATTCAACAAAAATTAAAAAGTAATAATTCTCATGGGATAGTCACACAAAAAGAACTATTGAAAATTTTACAGATTTCTCCTAACACTTTGAGGTCATGGGAAAATAAAGGTTTAAAACGTCTTGAGCCTCCGATTGAAGGAACACGTACAATTTATTATAAATTGGAAGATGTCATTGGATTTTTGACTATTTAACTTTAAGTATGTTAGAATAGAATTATCAAATAAAGAATGTGAGGGTCCTATTCTAGCCTTTTAATTGTCCGAAAAAAAGAGGCTATATGAGTAAAGAAATCATTCAACACAACAATAAAAAGATAACAAAAATCACAAAACAAAATGGCGTAATTAGTTATTCACTTAAAGGTGTTTACATTGGAACTGATGTAAAGACTGGTAAACGCATCACAAAAACTATCACTGCTAAGACATTGAAATCTTTGGATAGAAAAATTGTTGAAGCTAAAATTGAATTTGAAAAAGCTGGCTCTACCCTTAAAGAAACTATCAAAATTGATAACTTTGAAAGTCTAGCTGAGGTATGGTTTAGCAACTTCAAAACTTGGGTGTCTTCACAAAACACTATCAACCGAGTGAGGGGGTATCTTGATACCTATATTATTCCTCACTTTGAGGATTATAAACCTTGTCAAATTGAACCTGCTGATGTTCAACTTTGGGTAAATAAGCTAGCTAGAAAAGCAAAGAAATCTGTTGATTCCGGTGTAAAACGTGCCCCGAAAGGTAGTGCAAAAGATTTTGGTGCAATGGCTCACAAAGTCAGTGATATTTTTGATTTTGGCATTACAAACTGTGGGCTGACCACTAATCCAGCTAAATCAATCAAGATTCCACCTAAACCAAAAGCAAACAAAGAGCGTATCATGGTACTCCATGATGATAATCTGAAACATTGGTTATTTTACCTTGAGACCTTGCCCAATACCAGAGCAAATAGACGCTTTAAGGTCATTTGTAACACGCTATTAGCGTCTGCATTACGAATCAATGAGTTGCTAGCGTTAGAAATTACTGACCTTGATTTTGAAACTAATGAAATTCTTGTCAGTAAAACATTAATGTGGAAAAGTGCAAATAAAAAACTAGGTATCAAAGGGGAAATGGTTTGTAAGAAAACTCCTAAAACGGATTCTGGGAATCGTAGGGTTGCAGTTTCACTTTCAATCATGGAAAGTCTCAAAGAGTTTCACGAGGAAATGACTGGCTATTTTGAAAAGCATAGTCTACCAAAATCTTCGCTTATCTTCCCAACTATCTATGGCAACTATATGTGTGATAGAAATGAACGTGCAACCCTTAAAAAGCGATTAGTGGCTCTTGGTTTACCTGACTATGGTTTCCATCTTTTCCGCCATACACACGCTTCTATGATGTTAAATGCTGGTATGAACTGGAAAGAGCTACAACATAGAATGGGACACAAGTCCATATCAACAACTATGGATACCTATGCTGAATTAGCTCCTAAAAAGAAGTTTGAAGCAGTGGATATTTTCCTAAATAAAATGGAAGAGCTGGCAAGTTGATTCCATCACTACCTTTTTCACTACCTTTAAACTTAAAACTCTACAATCCTTGATAATATAGGGGATATAGGTCAATTATTTAACCCTTACAGAAGTGAAGTAAGCATTCAATACGAATCAATACAGAAGAAAAACGCTATTCAAGCGTTTTTTCTTTTTGTTAATTTCAGTACATTTCAATAAAAATCAACCGAATCATGACCACCCCTAAAACGGGTGGTTTGTACCAGGGCTATAAGCCCAAATTACCAGCCAGCGCCTAAAGACGCTGGCTTTCACTTTGTTCAAGCCTCATTGCTCTTGACTCGTCACTTGCCTCTTAAAGAGGCTTTAGTATTACTTACCACTATCCCTAAAGGGATCCTCATATTCTTTTACACTCAATTTATCTAGTGCTATATCATGCTTTACTCGTTCTCAAATTTTCATACTCGTGAAGAAATCATCCACTGGATAATTTCTTTAATCTTGAATATATTTCTTAATTGTGGCTTCATTGAGTCCAACCGTACTCACATAATAACCTTCCGCCCCAAAATGCCGATCCCCAAACCTATACTTGAGGTTGGCGTGTTTGTCAAACA
>NZ_VMMU01000013.1:0-74796 GCF_013277385.1 Streptococcus sp. 544 | reverse complement strand
ACTCCTGCAATGGTTACTTTCGTGCCATTCGCATATGGTGTATCACCATCTTTATTAATGTGGTATGTCACATTTCCTGTTGCTGGATCTTGTGTTCCAGTGACGACTGCTGTTGTTGCGTCTTTCAACTTCGCTGGAATTTCTTTGTCCTCTGCAGTTTCTGCTGGAAGTTTCGTGTCTTCTGTTACAGTAACTTTACCTGTTTGTACTGTATCTTTCAGTTGGTCGTTCTTAATTGTGATTGTACCATCTTTGACTTTGAATGTTTCGTTTATTCCTGGGACAGTCACTACAGAACCATCTGGGTAATTAGTATCGTCATGTCGTTTAATTGTTAATGTTACGTCTCCTGTTGTGCCATCTTGCTTGTTGACCGTTACATTAGGTGCAGCTGGCGCAACTTTTAGTGTGACATTAGTTTTTTCTTGAGAACCATCGTTATAGGTAATTACTACTGGTACTTGTTTTTCCTTATCAGCTTCTAGTTCTGGTAATTGTCCATCAGATGTAACAGATTTTATACCTGCTTTTTGATATGTTTTTGTTACGCCGTTTTCAATAACTCCTGTGACTCCTGTTGCTGAATATAAATCTGTTCCAGTAAAGTGATCCGTTGGTTTCTTAATAATGTCTGCTTTTGTAACTTCATGTGCTGTTAAAGTATGTGCTCCTTCATCAGATACTGCTTCAACATCACCTTCGCCTTTGCTTGCAGTTGCTGTTACTGTAGTATTTACCAAGTTACGTGGAATTTCGATACTTCCATCATGAACGCTTACTCCATTAGGTTGTCCTGTTACTTGCCATCCATTTTGAGCATCTTTTGTTACTACAACACTTCCTGATTTTAGAGAAATTGTAATTTTATCCCCTGAATTTGTAGAATTTGGTGTTACTTTTACATTTCCATTTTGCCATTGTCCTACTGCTGGGGCGCTTGGAGTTGCTTCTTTAACAGCTACATATACTTTAACTTGACTTCCTTCTTTACCTTGACTATCTACTGCCGCTAAAGTAACTTCATATAATCCGGCTGGTGTTGTACCACTACCATTTGCTGAAGGTATTTGCGAAATAATCTTAACATTTCCTGTTCCGTATGGTTTTTCAGTTTCAGCAGTCCGACCATCTTCTGGATCTGTTACTGTTACCAAATCTTTTAACACATCGGCTGTCAACGCTGTTCCAGAATCATAGACTTTTCTATGAGTTGTATCTTTTCCTTCATCACCTTTTACTTTAATAGTAGGTGCTGTATTCGTAACATTAACAACTTTCCAATTACCAGCTGCTGTTGGGTCTTGTCCTGCTTCTGGTTGGTATTCTACACGCAAACCTAGTCCCTTGCCGTAGGTTGCTGTATTATCTCCGTTAGCAGCTTCTTCTCTAATATGAAGTTTCTTACCGTTACTTTCTTCATTAAGAGGAATAGTAATAATATTTTCTGCTGGATTAGTCTTGCTTGCAGTAGAACTAATAGTTCCAACATATCCATTAGCATCTGTCACACTAGTACTATCAGTACGAGTTGCTTCTGTATGCCAATTACCATCTGTGCCACGTACGAGAACGATACTATTTGCTTTATCCCCTGTTTCTTGATTGTTATGGAATCGCAATTCAACCCGTTTAGCATCATGTGGAACTGTAATATCAATATGCTTGCTACCAGCAATTGTTGACGCTACTGAGTAATCACCCATTGTGACTTCTTTTTCATCACTTGTAGTAGAAACTGTTCCACCTGTGACTGTATTCTCTACTGTAATACCTGATGGTTTAGTAGTTTCTCCGTTTTTAGCGACTGACTGACGAAGTTTCACAGTATCAGGAAGCGTAGCTGTCCATTTATCTCCAGTGATTGTCACGCGCCCATCTGCACTAGATAGAACGGTATTTTTCTCATCGTTGAGATGAACTTTGACTACTTTATTAGGGTCGTTAAATCCACCTAATGTACCGCTTAATGTACGACTAGTTGAAGTGACCGCATCCGAATCAAATGTTGGTTTTTGAGGAGTGACTTGGACATCATTACTGTTTGCAGATGACAAGTTATAGGCTGTAGTTCCGCTACCACCCTCAACTTTAACCACCGCATGAACCTTTTCTCCAAGAGTTAGATTAGAAGTATAATTAGCAGTATCAAAACGAACTGAACCCGCTCCGCGAGTGATCTCATCACTACTTAACTCTTTAGAAGCAACTTTAGTACCACCTTGGTACAATTCCACCGTTACCCTAGCATTTCCCTCTAACTGATTAGCTGTTGGAATATTACTAATGGTAACCGCTGGTCTAGTAGCTCCTTTGCCATGGAAAGCGTCTGTAGCAATTGTAGGCGCTTGTGGTTTCACGGCTAGCGTTACTGTAATATCTTGGTCGTTGTAGTTATAAGTTTCATCTCCACGAGCGCTTCTTACACTATTACCATAATAAACATTAACGTTTTCTTCACGTTTACCAATTTTATTTTCGGGATTATATGATTTTTTGGTATTCTTATTCCACCAACTAATAACAGTTCTATCTGGGTTAGCTAAAGTACTACTTGGTTTTACAAAGTCACTAGCTTTTATTTTTGCAAATTCACTACCTACCGTAGTCTCTGCAAAATCCTTTCCAGTTTCATATTTCGCTTCATTACCATAAGTCTTGAAGATAACTGTTTTTTCTACAGTTCCCGCTCCATTTGGATAAGTAACAACAATTGTATGAGTTGATTCCCCAGCTTCTGTACTAGTAGGAGTTCCATTTTTAAATGTAATCGTTGTTCCTTGTGGTTTTGTTCCACCTTCAAACTCTACATAGAAATCAGCTGCAGCCTCTTTCGTGCGACCACCTGTTCTCCATACACTCGACGTCAATGGTTGCCCAACGATTTCATCGTAGGTTTTCACTTCTTTGCCATCTACCTTACGAAGCGTCACAGTTGGATATACCGTCACCGGAACATCTACATCTGTCGAAGTATAACCATTCGCACTAACCGTTACAGTTTTAGTCGAATTTTCTACTGCTGTCGCTGTTGTTGGTTTATTTCCATCTTTCCACGCTGCAGTTAAAGTAACCCCTGTAGGTACTTCCACAAAATTACTTGCAGTATCTACATTGTCGATTGTTCCATCTTTAATCGCATAGATAGGTTTAGGTTTCACAGCAACTAGGTTAACCGTTTTAACAGTTTTATTCCCTTTTTTATCACGAACAAGAACGGTTATATCCGTCTTAGAAGTTGTAGCGATACTTCCTGTTATCGTCTTATTCGCACTGTTATATTGCAAGCCTGCTGGTAGATTTTTCACTTCTACCTTGCTATCATCTAGCCCCACTCCTGAGTCAGATACGTTCAAGTTTAAGGTGATTTGTTTTCCAGCTTGAACAAGTTGTATTCCTAAACCAACTGTAGGACCTGTCTTATCTCCGTTCTGAGCAGTTGCGCTATTCTCTGAGCTCTCTACGTTATCAGATGTTATAGCTTTAGCAAGTACCGGACTGCCATCTTTAACTGCAACATCATTTATGGTAATTGCACCTGAGGTTTGATCAATACTGATGCCATCTTTTTTACCTTCTGTAATGCTCCACTTGTTCTGATTATTTTTTTCCGCCTTAACAGTTGTTGGATTATGTTCTTCGAATGTGTCCTTCTCTGTATCTGTTAAATGACTAATAGTCGGAGACGGAGTATAAGTCACCTGAATTTTATTGACATTTGTTTCGTTGGTGTTGCTAATCGTCACACCACCGTCAGTGTCAGCAGTTACCGTTGGAGCTGTTGGTTTAACTTCTACCGTTACGGTTTTTTCTTCAGAAGTCTTGCCTTGACTATCTACCGCTTTGTATTTGACACGATATACACCTGGGCGACTTGTATCCACATCTTTTGTGATTGTAGAATCATTCACAGATATAATTTCTGCATGAACTTTATTTCCGAGTGTAGCATCTTGTTTATCTTCATGGTCATCTACAGTCACCAATTTATCAAGTTCTACTGGGGTTCCATGTTCAACTATTTTCTTACCACCTTGTGGTACTACCGAAATACTTGGGGCTTGGTTTGTTACAGAAATCGCTTTCCAACCTGTCGCACTAGAGTAACTACCTTCAAATATGTTTGCTATCGCCTGAGCTTTTCCTTGATTATTAGGAGTAGATTCCTTAATAACTTCTTTCATATCTACCGTAATAGTATCTATGAAATTATCAGTTACGTAACTTCTTACTACACCATAATTGCTTTGTTTAGATACCCATGGTCCAGTAACAGTTTCTCGTTTTAATCCTAGCTCATGCTCTGCACCTGTTTTTGTATCAGTATATTTTACATAAGCTATTCCTGCATCATGCGGTACTTTTACAACTATAGTCTTAGCTCCAGCGTATAGACTATTACCTCCTTGTTCTGATGGTTGAATGGTTGTTGCTCCTAATGAAACTGGTACGTCCTTAGTATCACTTTCTACGCCATCTACAATTTGTTTTACTTTAACAGTATCACCTTGTACAAGTTGTCTTTGGGTTAATTTGTTACTCTTCAATCCTTTAGGAAGTGTTACTCTCCAAGTTCCATCTCTTCCTACAGTCACTTCATTAAGCTCTGTTCCAGATACATTTACTTTAACTTTTGCATTCGGAAGTCCTGTACCTGTTAACTCTCTATCTGTTGAAGACACTGTTGGAATTCGAATATTACCGTTTGCTTGAATGGTTGTGTTGACCGTCGGTGCTTCTGGTTTGACATTGACTCTAACATCAATTATCTTGGATGGTTGTTTTTGTGTCGCAGCTGGTGCATCATTTTCGCCTTGTGATTTTGGTAATGTTACCTTCACTTTAAGAGTTTGAACACCAGCTGTACTTGTTATAGGTGTAATCTTAGTTCCACTTTCATTAACCCATTCATAAGTCGTCCCTTGCGGTAAATCATCTGATCCTTGTACCTTCATCACCGCAGCTTTAGCATTTTCAGAATTTAGAGTGGCACCTTTTTCAACTGTAACTTTTGTATCATTTGCTTTAATATCAAACACTTTATGAACAAGAGTTTCCTCGTGTCTTAACTTTTCTCCATCAGTTGGAGTATTTGTAAATCTACCATAGTTATACTTACCACCATATGTGTAAGTTGTTGTACCTACCTTAGCAACATCAGCCTTAAGTTTTTCTCTAAAACCTGCAGCAGATTTTTCTACCCCATCACTCTCTTTATAAACCCACGTCATATTATCAGGGATATTTTTCCCTGTATTACGGTAAAAATCAGAATCACTATCATTACGTGCGACATCTTTAAAATCATAAATCGTACGAGCAATTGGGAACGTGCTTAATACTGTATAATTTACAGTGACTTTTCTTGTTGTCTGATCCTTGAATATCACAGTTGCTTCTACAGTTTTATTAACTGTCTTATTAGAGTCTGCTGGCATAGTTGTATCCAACGTCACCGTAACATTCGTACCTTCTGGAAGATCTAACTTATGTTCGCCATCTTGTAACTGCACTAAGCTGCGTTTATCTGCATCAGACAAGGTTTCCCCTTGTTTCAAGTTAATGATAGGTCGTGCTACTACATTATAGTTTTGTGCAACAGGTACATTCACTTCATCTGTAGAACGGTCTGGATAAGTCACCGTTACAGTCACAACTTTCTTACCAGCTACTGTTTTTATAGTTCCATTGTCCTTGAGTGTCTTAGTCACTCCACCTGCGTTTGTTGCTTCTGCAGATAAATTCGGTACATTTACTTGATCAGTGATTTTCTTAGTATCTTCTGTTGATGTCACTGATGTTCCAAGATTATTGAAGTTTATTGCTGTTGTCGGTTTAGTTGGATCATATTTTTCTTTTTGTTCCTTCACAACCATTTTGAACCTAACAGTTGTCGTGTTCGCTGGGTTAGTTTTATCTTTCGCTGTTACTGTAACAACTTTTTCTTCAAGCGCGTTACTTTTTTCTACAACACCTGTAATCGTATGACTTAGCGGTTTTGTTTCTGTAGCATTATCACTCGTTAACCATTGTTCACTACTTCCAACTTTATTAAACCAAATACCACTTGGCATTCCTCTTCCACTAAGTTCACTAATCTTACCTGTGTTATCAGACGCTTTTATCGTAACATTCGCTTTTTCACCACGATATACTGTCACTTTTGGTAAGTTTGCATCAGCGGTTCCTTCTGTTAAGGTAATATCACGACCGTCATCACCGACAAGTTTCACCTTTGGAGCTACTACATCTCTCGGTTTAACTATAACTTTTAATAATTTTGGTGTTGAACTTTCAGTAGTCCAGTTTTGTCGTGGACTATTGTCTCTAGCTTTTATCGTAACTGTAAAACCTGTTGACGGAAAATCGTATTCTCCATTATCTTTAGGATTTAATTTTAATGTAAGTAATGCTGTAGCGTCTGGATCTTTATCGATATATCTGCCACCTGAGAATGTTGTTGAATTTTTATTATAGCTTCCTCCAGTAATTGTATAATCAACTGTTTTAGAATTTCCTACTGAACTGAATTTAAAACCACTTCCACCTTGATTATCTTCAATTTTAACATTTAACTTGATTTCACCATTTACTTGATCGGCTAATAAAGTCAACTCTCCATTCGAGTTTCCTTGTCTCCATGTAGTTCCATCTTTAACACTAATTGTTGGTGGAGTTCTGTCTTCATTTCCTGCCGTAGCAGTAGCCTTTTCACTCATAAACTCATCTGCAGCTTTTGCTTGAGCTTCTACTGTACTGCCGTCTTTAACACTGTTTGCTGGAATTGTTATTGTTCCGTGACTTTTATCAATTGTAACATTGGTATCACCCGTCACAGTCCATGTAGAACCTTGCTTATTAGCAGTAATTACCTTATTTTGATTGTTAGATTCTTCAGTATATTTAACAGTCAAATAATCAGCATTTCCTTTAGGAGTTACTGTCACAGAACCATCTTGATTGGCAGTGATTCCTGGAGTTGCCGTACGTTGACGAATTCTTTCTGTACCATTATCACTAGGATCACTATTTCCAAAGTAGGATTTCGCTGTAACATCTGTTCCAACTCTGACATGTCCTGCTTTTAATGAGAATGAATTTCCTTTGATTTCAACTCCATCCGCACCATCCCCACTACTAGTCCACGTTCCATCCTTAGCGTTACGTGTTAAGGTTGCAGTTTTACTTTCCCCTCCAGCATTCGTATAAGAAAGTTCTACCTTATCCACGTTTTTATGTTGATCAGAATCAGCATAAGGAGTTACTGTTACTGTCCCTTCATTATTAGGTGTAACTTTCGGAGCAGCCGGCTTTTCTTGTAACCCTCTCGCCATGAAGTACATTTTTGCAACGTTATGTTCTATTGTTCTCATCCCAGCTGCATAGTATAGAGGGGCGTATGGTTTTTCCGTCTGAGTTTCGTAAGTAATAGTTATAGTGCCATTATCTGAAGTAAAGTGATACAAATGTTCAGTATTTTTATGCATGCCCTCTATGTTTCTGGCTGCTTTTTCACGAACATCATTAGGCACCGCTGTTCTAGGGATTCCTTTCGGGATGAATTTATGAGACAATTCTCCCAAGTAGTAATACTTGTCTTTATTACTATAATTAGCAGGATCTTCAGTATCATAATGACTAGTACCTACTACTTTTGGATTAATAAGTGAATTCGTTACATCTCTAAGACTGTTGAATTTTGTATTAAAGTCAAATGGACCTTTAGCAGAACCGTGGACAGCTCTTTTTCCCTCTCCTATGACAGTTTTTAACTTCCCATCGCTTCTCCATTCATTATTAAAATCACCCCCCCCTATTGAGAAATTACGTCCACCATATGTTCTTGTAATCGCCAAAGATTTTGTGATTTTATGACCTTCAGGAAGAGTAAACCAATAAAAATCATTTGTACCCCCTTGATTACTCCCATTAAAAGTTACAGTCCATGTATATTTACCGTTCCCATTGTTTTTAACTAACATTTTTGCTCTGCCTAGAACATCTCTTACTGGAACTACATTATCAGAGTCTGGATTCGAATTAATCCCTCTTTCCATCGCATACAAATACGTCTCAGCAGGCAAGTCTGAACCATCACCATTTTGAACAATATATGCTCTTTTTGTATCAAGTCCTGTTGGATTAGCTCTAAAGTCAGCACCTCGCGCCATTCTACTTCCATTTCGCAAATCACGTTTTCCTGATTTTTCACGAGTAAGTGCTAAGGCAAGTTTCTTCTCAGCTTGCTTTCCTTTTTTGAGGAGTTCTTCAATTTCAGCTGGTGTTAACTGAGGTTGTGATACATTAGCTTCAATTGATTTAACAATTTCTTCTACTCCTTCTAAAAGTTTCTTAGTCTCAGGACGTGTGATTTCATTTGCCTGTATCAGATAGGCAGACAAATCCCTTGAAATCGTTTTCAATTTTTCTTTATTCTGATTATCACTAACTTCTGACTTTGAAAGTTTAGTTGATGGAGTCCTAACTTCTCCATTAGTTGATGCTACAGGATTCTTCTCTAGGACTTTTGTAACAGCTTCCTTTGGAGTTAGTACAGTCCCCTCTGGAGCAGCCAGCGTAGTGTTTGTCAGACCTGCTTTTTCTAAGACTGGAGGAGTTGAAACTTGAGATGACAAAGCTTCCTTGACCCGACGAGTCAGGTCTTCCATGACTTTAACTTGCTCATCAACCTGTGCTTGTGTCGCTTTTGGATTCTCTAAGACCGCCTTAGCCTTTGCGAGACCTTCTTCCACTTCAGTGTGGAGAGCCTTCATGGAGTCTAAGGTCAGATTTGCCAACAAAGCTTCTAGGGTGCTTTGTGTCGATTTGGCTGCACTTGTGTCAGCTACTGGCGCTGATACTTCCTGATCCTTTTCCTTCACCACCTGAGGAATTTCTTCTTTATCGTCTATCTTAGTCTCGGGCTGAGGACTTTTAACTTCAGCTTTTGATTCTTCTTGACTTCCTTCTTCAGCTTTAGCTTCTGGAGCGCTAGATTCTCCTGCTGATTTGAGCTCAACAGGCTGTTCAACTACTGCCTTTTTCTCAGGACTCTCCTCATCTGAGTCCTGTGGATCCCCATCTGAATTTCCAGAAGGTCCAGCAACTACATCACTAGCTGTTACTGGAGACACTGCAGGGGCCTGCGCTTGCACCCCATTCGCAAAGAACATCAGAGCCGCCACCGCAACACTAGCAGCCCCAAAATGATATTTCCTTATTGAGTAACGGTAAATTTTTTCACCATTATCATCACGATATGATTTTCTCATTATCTTACCTCTCGTTTTCCCTTTCTGGAGGTACCAAAAAATACCCCCCCTTAAATATTTTAGGTATTTAAAGAAAGGATATGTTTCTTTTTATTCCCACACTTGTCAAAAGACAAATTCTGAGATAGTATTATTATATCCTATTTTCGCAAATTTGAACAGCAAAACGCGAAGTTTTTAGCAGTCTCGTGGAGACGTTAAAAAAGTAACAAAAAAGCCGATATAATAGCATTTTCTCGCGATTATATATATATATATGCACACCCTTATCTATCAACCTTATTATGGATAATATTTTAAATTTAATATAAATAAAAAACAGACCCTATCTATAGAAAGATAAAATCCGCCATTTTTTCTATATAAAATCAGCAGAACCATTCTGCTGAAAATCGTGAAATATAATGTAAGTTTCCTAGCACTCTGATAAGATTTTAAGAGAAAAGCTAGATACATCCCCTAACTTACAAAAGCGCCTCAAACTCAGCGACGGTCATCCCCAACTGCTTACTGGCAACTTCAGATATTAGAAGACCTTGACGGACCATATCCAGAAAGGCAAAGAGTTTTCCTTCTTCCCTTCCTTCAGCTTTCCCGCGCTCCAGTCCCTGTTCAACTCCCTCAGCTCGTCCACGCTCTAAACCCTCTGCGCGACCACGTTCAAGACCTCTCTCTAAACCCTTTTCTTCAGCTTGTTCCAAGGCATAGTCCTGTGCTAACAAGGCTTGTTCTTCACGCATACGTAGTTGACTAAACATCTTCCTGTCCTCCTCGGACCAGCTCTTGTAGTCCAGCAGTTGGTCTGCCTGGCTGATGGCTCGCTCGGGTTCCTGAGTAAAGGGCTTATTACCAAAAAACTCCAACCACGGCTTGCGAACGCTATCCTTGCTGGTTTCTCTGTATTTTTTAGTTCTTATTTATGATGCTCTTTCAATAGTGCCTCAAACTCAGCCACGGTCATGCCTGATTGCTCACTCGCAACCTCAGGTGTTAGAAGACCTTGACGAACCATATCCAGAAAGGCAAAAAGTTTTCCTTCTTCCCTTCCTTCAACTTTCCCGCGCTCCAATCCCTGTTCAACTCCCTCAGCTCGTCCACGTTCTAAACCCTCTGCACGACCACGTTCCAACCCTTTTTCCTCAGCTTGTTCCAAGGCATAGTCATGCGCTAACAAGGCTTGTTCTTCGCGTCTGCGTTGTTCACTAAACATTCTCCTGTCCTCCTCGGACCAGCTCTTGTAGTCCAGCAGTTGGTCTGCCTGGCTGATGGCTCGCTCGGGGTGCTGGGTAAAGGGTTTATTCCCGAAAAACTCCAACCACGGCTTGCGAATGCTATCTTTGCTGGTTTCTCTGTATTTTTTTAGTTCTTATTTATGATGGTCTTTTAATAATTCTTCAAACTCAGAGACAGTCATTCCCAACTGCTGGCTGGCAACCTCAGGTGTCAGAAGACCTTGACGAACCAGATTTAGTAGCATAGACAAACTTCCTTCAACTTTCCCACGTTCAAGTCCTTGTTCTAAACCTTTTTCGATACCTTGTTCAATCCCCTCAGCTCGACCACGCTCTAAACCCTCTGCCCGACCACGTTCAAGACCACGTTCTAAGCCCTTTTCCTCCGCTTGTTCCAAGGCATAGTCCTGCGCTAACAAGGCTTGTTCTTCACGCATACGTAGTTGGCTAAACATTTTCCTGTCCTCCTCGGACCAGCTTTTGTAGTCCAGCAGTTGATCTGCTTGGCTGATGGCTCGCTCGGGGTGCTGGGTAAAGGGTTTGTTACCGAAAAACTCCAACCACGGTTTGCGAATGCTATCTTTGCTGGTTTCTCTGTATTTTTTTAATTCCAAGAATGCCATCTTAACCAGATGGTTTTCTTGTCCATTATTGGTGATGGTTAAGACCTCACCTGTCGTGTCCTCTCGCATACTGAAACTGTGGAAAGCCAAATCATCTGAGAAATAATTGCTGTCCACAATTGCGATAGCATAAACTGGTGCAATGTGTTTATAACTCTGGTGAGTATTTCCTTCTCGCTGACGAATTTTTTCTAGGTTTTGATTGACCTGACTACACAGGTAAGCCCACAGGCGATTGATAAAAAAATTCTGATGATGAACTTGAATTTCAATGATTACTTGGGTCCCATTATCTAGTTCAGCTAAAACATCTATACTGGTATAAAAATCCTGCGCTGAGTAAGGCAGGGAAGGCAAGACGTGAATATTGCTTCCCTCTAAAATCGTCACATTTTTAGCTGGTAAGTCCAGCATATCGCGAATAAATTGACAAGTGATTTCTGGATTACTAAAGATTTTCTTAGCAACCAAATCGTTGGTTGGGCTGATGCCCGGATGTCTTAGAATCATCCTTTTCCTCCTTCTATTATAGCACATTTTTTAATCTAGGTTTGCTAGATTCACTGCTACTATCTATTTATTCGGAAAAGAAAGGAGAAAGTTAAAAATTTTTAGACTTCACAGGTTGAAATTTACATAAAAAAGCAGCTGATTCTTTTTTTGATTCTACCATATTTCTAGCGATTACTCCTATAAATAGGATACATCCCAGTTTCTAGTAGAAAAGGACTCTGAAAAGCAAACAAAACCCAGTATTAGGAAGAGTTAAATCTTATCTGAAAATGACTAGCTCTCAAGCTATAGTTTTGTGTCTAAATATAAGTATCACTAGGAAAAACTCCATAAGTAAACACACCAAAATTGGATGTTCCTACTATGCGAAAACCTCTTCAAACTACGTCAACTTTGCCTTACCTAGAGCTTCAAAAGGACGTTTTGAGTCATCTGCTGGTAGATTTATTCATTGATTTTCAATCTTCTAATACTAAACAAAAATCAAACAACTATAGTGAAATAACATAAATTTTACATGAATAGATTAGGAAAATCAAAGCAAGTTCTAGGAATGTTTTAGCAGTCACAGTGTACTTTCCCAGCATCAATCCACTATAACTCTGCACATAAAAATGGAGAAGATGGCAATCCTCTTCTCCAAATATTAACTTCTTTACAAACCAACTATAGTTGACAAAGAACCTAAAATCAATTGATAACACAAGGTCAGGTCGGTCAACTCTTTCAACTGAAGCCCTGTCAACTCTTCCCATTTATCAATCTTGTATTGGAGAGAATTGCGGTGCAGATAGAGTTTCTGGGCTGTTTTAGTGAGAACAGCACTATTTTCCCAAAGAGAGAGGATGATTTCCTGAATCTGATCTTGATCCAAAATCATCTGGTGTAGACATTCCTTGATTACTCTCAAGTCCACGAGTCTTTCTCCCATACTCCAAAGATAGAGCTGAGAAAAAGTATGAACACCTTGATGACCCTGACGCCACCAAGTCTTAAATAAATCCCGCTCCGCTTTAATCAAGTCTGATAGGGCTTGATGCCCCGTCTGAGACCAAACCTGTCCTAACATGATAGATAGACGCAGTCCAAAGTCATACTCAACCGCTTCAATCGTATCACTTAAAATAGCTCGTACAGAGGTGTATTTGTCTTGTTGAAGCACGAAAACATAATCCTGAGCTCCAACCTGAATCACCGTCTGACAGTTAGGAAAAAGGGTCCGCATCATATCCAGCCAAGAAGCTAGATTTTCCTGTTGAAAATAGGAAAGATGGCAATAAACCAACTGAATCTTTTTAAAAGTTTGTGGTGCCTGTCCCTTCCCCTCAATCAGATAAGAATACCAAGGATTGAGCGAACGAGCCTGCTCCTGCTGGGTCAAAAGAGCAACCAACTGCTTTTCACGCTCACTGAGCCCAGCTTCCTCCAGCAAAATCCACTGCTGAGAAGCTAAAGGGAGCGTGAGATAGCCCTCTCTCTTTACTGGCTGGTCTGAAATCTGAGCTTCAGGAAACCAGTCTTGTAGTTCTTTTGCCATCATGTCCTATCCCTCCACTTTTTGGATGCACCAAGAAATTAAGGTTTCGAGGCGCTCCATATTTTCAGTCATATGAAGATAGCCTATCACGGCTTCAAAACCTGTGGACATACGGTAAGTCACCACATCAGCATTTTTAGCTTTGGTGTGACTATTGGTATTGCGACCACGTTTGTAGATTTCTTCTTCTTTTCCCGTTAGGACTTGCTCCTCCAACATGAGGGAAATCAGGCGAGCCTGAGCCTTGGCTGAGACATACTTGGTCGCTTCTTGGTGGAGTTTATTGGGTTTGGTCATTCCTTTGAGGATGAGGTGACGGCGAATATACATAGAATACACCGCATCCCCCTCAAAAGCTAACGCAATCCCGTTAATGAGATTGACATCAATCACGTGTCCACCTCACTCCATCTTTGGTGTCAAGGAGCTTAATCCCTTGAGCAGCCAATTGGTCACGGATCTGGTCTGCTGTCGCAAAGTCACGATTAGCACGCGCTTCTTGACGTTTTTGAATCAAGGCTTCAATCTCTGCATCCAAAACTTCCTCAATAAAGACAATTCCAAAGACCTCTAACATAGCCGCAAGAGCTTCCTTAACACTTGCATCATAGTTACCTGAGTTAATCCATTTGGCCATTTCAAAGACTACTGTAATACCATTAGCAGAGTTGAAATCCTCATCCATAACCGCTACAAACTTATCTTTAAAGGTTTGTAACTCTTGGGCGTCCACATTTCCTGTAAATGGTTGCTCATAAGTGTTCTTCAGATACTTGAGATTAGTCTCTGCATCATGCACTGCCTTTTCTGTAAAGTTGATTGGTTTACGGTAGTGCTGGGTCGCAAAGAAGAAACGAAGTACTTGCCCATCAAGAGTTTTAAGAGCATCATGGACTGTGATAAAGTTGCCCAAGGACTTAGACATCTTGACATTGTCAATATTGACAAAGCCATTGTGCATCCAGTAGTTAGCAAAAGTCTTGCCTGTTTTAGCTTCAGATTGGGCAATTTCATTGGTGTGGTGAGGAAACTCTAGGTCAGCTCCACCACCGTGAATATCAATAGTATCGCCCAAAATCTCTGTTGACATAACCGAACACTCGATATGCCAGCCCGGACGACCAGGTCCCCAAGGACTGTCCCAAGAAATCTCGCCTGGTTTGGCAGATTTCCATAGGGCAAAGTCTACAGGATTTTCCTTGCGAGCTGTTTCTTCATCGGTACGACCTGAAGCACCCAGCTCCAAGTCTTCCAAGGTCTTATTAGCCAATTTGGCATAGTTGTGAGATTTTTCCACACGGAAATAGACATCTCCTTGACTCTCGTAGGCAAAGCCTTTTTCAATCAAATCTTCCACAAAGCGGATGATGTCAGCCATAAACTCCACCACACGCGGATGGCGGGTCGCAGGTTTGACGCCCAAGGCTGTCACATCCTCACGAAAGGCAGTGATGTACTTGTCCGCAACCTCCTGAGGCGTGATGCCCTCTTCCTTGGCACGGTTGATAATCTTATCATCTACATCTGTAAAATTGGAAATATAGGCAACCTCATACCCACGGTACTCAAAATAGCGACGAACCGTATCAAAAGCCACTGTTGAGCGGGCATTCCCCACGTGGATATAGTTGTACACAGTTGGCCCACAAACATACATCTTGACCTTACCGTCCTCAATCGGGACAAATTCTCGCAAATCACGAGACATGGTGTCATAGATTTTAATCATAAATCATAGTCAGGAAATCCAAAATCCAAGAACAATTAGTTTCATTACTAAGAGTTCAATTGAATTTCAGTCCGAATGTCTCTACACTTCGGAATCCCTTGCTCCTTTCTCATTCAGATAAACCACCTGAGTCTGTTTGACAAAGCCAATTTTTTCATACAAGCGCTTGGCACCTACGTTGCTATCCTCTACTGCAATCTGAAATTCCTTGTCATTTTGCTCAATTAGTTGGTTAACGATGGATTTTGCTAAGTAGCTTCCATAGCCTTTTCCATGTTCAGGTTCAGATATTGCTAAACCGTAGAAGTAATTCGTATCGCTCGATAAATCAACCGTGCAAGTCCCAATAACCTGACCGTCTTTTAATAAAATATATAAGCGACTTTCTGGATCTTTCAGAGCTTCAGAGACATATCTATCCACAACTTCTCTCGATTCATGTTCCTCTGAAAATGCCTGAAATTTTAACTGACTAATTTGATCCTGATACGAACTATCTGCTAACAAAACTTCAAGATGGGAAATGGTTGCTAACGGATAAGGTTTTCTATCCTTACCTAACCAAGTTTCTGTATCCTCGTCCTCGACCAATCCCCAGTTGCTGACAAAATCAGGATGGCGATCTAGAAAAACACGCTCTGTCTGAAAAGTAACTGAATGAATCGGAAAAGAGGCTGTTTCTCTCTCAAAACTAGTAAACAATGCACGCGCAATTCCCTGACAGCGACGATCTGGATGAACCAGTATCGTCACTTCTACATCTTGGTCATCAGCATAGACAGTTAAGAGACCAACAAGTTCGCCTTTTTCATAATAAAGGAAAAAGGCGGGCATGTTTGGGTCAAAATTAAGCATGTTAGAGAGATAGGGATCACGATAGGTACCGTCATAGTTTTGGCAACAGTTAATTAGTTTTTTCGCCTCAGATAACTCCTCTTGGCTTAACTTGTTTCTTGCTTGAATCATATAGGTATCCTCTACAAACCAGACGATCTGTGACTTGCTTCTTTAGCCTGCTCGAGTTTATTGACATAATACTCTCGTTTTTCTTCGACTTCGTGAATAACAGGCTCATCTTTCTTACCATGAAGACGGACAATCTTGGCCGGAATACCGACAACCGTCACATCACTAGGTACATCTGCTACGACAACTGCTGCAGCACCGACCTTGGCATTTTCACCGATTTCCACTGGTCCGATAACTTGGGCATGTGCTGATATAAGGGCACCCTGACGAACGGTCGGATGGCGTTTGCCACAGTCTTTTCCTGTCCCACCAAGAGTTACTCCGTGGTAAAGCATAACACCTTTTTCAACAATCGCTGTCTCTCCAATCACCAGACCAGAACCATGGTCGATAAAGACACCTGAATCGATCTGAGCTCCTGGATGAATCTCAATCTGAGTCCAAAAGCGCCAAAACTGACTATGCATACGAGCTAAGAGCTTAAAGCCATGCTTCCAGAGAAAATGCGAGAGACGGTGGGCCGCCAAGGCCTTGACACCTGGATAAGTCAGCAAAACCTCCAAAGTGGTGCGGGCCGCTGGATCATTTTCTTTTACGATATCAATGGTTTCGCGCCACCATCCCATACATTTCTCCTTTTCTTATTCTGAATCTTTTGGTGTTTCTGTAAATTCTTTCTTAGGTTTGTGATCCTTGTGATGACGTGGGCGGTGAGGACGCTCTGATTTTTCACCTTTTTCATCACGTTCAGGTTTTGGAGGACGAGGAAGAAGGGCTTTCATAGAAGCATCCACACGTCCTTTTTCATCAATCTTGATAACCTTAACATCAACTTCATCCCCGATTGCTACCAAGTCTTCGACATTATTGGTACGCGTCCAAGCCATCTCAGAGATATGAACAAGGGCATCTGTCTTATCAAAGAGGTTAACAAAGGCACCAAATTTCTCGATACGAACGACTTTAGCACGGTAAACTTCATCTACTTTGGCTTCACGGACCAAACCAGCAATAATTTCTTTAGCACGGTTAATAGCATCTTGGTCGCTAGAGTAGATAGACACATTTCCTTCTTCGTCGATATCAATCTTAACGCCTGTTTCAGCGATAATCTTGTCGATGGTTTCTCCACCCTTACCGATGACAATCTTGATCTTGTCCACATCAATCTTGATGGTATCAATTTTCGGAGCAGTTGGAGCCAATTCTGGACGAACTTCTGGAATGGTTGCTTCAATCACATCAAGGATTTCAAAACGCGCTTTCTTGGCTTGGGCAAGAGCTTCCGTCAAAATTTCTGCAGTGATCCCTTGGATCTTGATGTCCATTTGAAGGGCTGTAATCCCATCACGAGTACCAGCAACCTTAAAGTCCATGTCTCCAAAGTGATCTTCCAAACCTTGGATATCTGTCAATACTGTGTAGTTATTTCCATCTGAGATAAGTCCCATGGCAATCCCTGCTACTGGTGCCTTGATTGGCACACCACCAGCCATAAGGGCAAGAGTTCCCGCACAGATAGAAGCTTGAGATGAAGAACCATTTGATTCCAAAACTTCTGCTACTAGACGGATAGCGTATGGGAATTCTTCCAAGCTTGGCAAGACTTGAGCAAGGGCACGCTCACCAAGAGCACCGTGACCGATTTCACGACGACCAGGTGCACCGTAGCGTCCAGTTTCCCCTACAGAGTATTGAGGGAAGTTATAGTGGTGCATAAAGCGTTTCTTGTACTCAGGGTCCAAACCATCAATGATTTGAGTTTCACCCATTGGGGCCAAGGTCAAGACTGAAAGAGCCTGAGTTTGTCCACGAGTGAAGAGACCAGAACCGTGTACACGAGGAAGGAAGTCAACAACCGCATCCAAAGGACGGATTTCATCGACCTTACGACCGTCAGGACGAACCTTGTCTTCTGTGATCAAACGGCGCACTTCAGCGTGTTCCATTTGTTCCAAGATTTCAGCCACATCACGCATGATACGGTCAAATTCTTCATGGTCCGCATATTTTTCTTCGTAAACAGCAGTTACTTGGTCTTTGACTGCTTGAGTTGCAGCTTCACGAGCCAATTTTTCTTCTACTTGGACAGCTTTTTGGAGGTCGCTGTTGTAGGCTGCGATAATTTCAGCTTGCAAGTCAGCGTCCACATGAAGCAATTCTACTTCTGCTTTTTCCTTACCGACAGCTGCAACGATTTCTTCTTGGAAGGCAATCAATTCTTTGACTGCTTCGTGCCCTTTAAGGAGAGCTTCCAACATGATTTCTTCTGACAATTCTTTAGCACCAGACTCTACCATGTTGATGGCGTGTTTGGTACCAGCTACTGTCAATTCAAGAAGCGATTGCTCTGCTTGTTCTTGACTTGGGTTGATAATGATTTGGCCATCTACATATCCTACTTGTACCCCAGCGATTGGGCCGTCAAATGGAATATCTGAAATGGAAAGTGCCAAGGATGAACCAAACATAGCTGCCATAGGTGCAGAAGCATTTTCATCATAAGAAAGCACGGTGTTGATGACCTGTACTTCATTACGGAAACCTTCCGCAAACATTGGACGGATTGGACGGTCAATCAAACGCGCTGTCAAAGTCGCATCTGTTGAAGGACGTCCCTCACGTTTCATAAAGCCACCAGGAAACTTCCCAGCCGCATACATTTTTTCTTCGTAGTTGACTTGAAGAGGGAAGAAATCCCCAGTTGCCATTTTCTTAGACATAACGGCAGCAGTCAAGACAGTTGACTCACCGTAACGCACAACAACTGCGCCATTTGCTTGCTTAGCAACCTGACCAGTCTCTACAATTAACTCACGACCCGCAAAAGTCGTTTGAAACACTTGTTTTGTCATTTTAATCCCCTTTGGATTGATGAAATTATACGCCTTGCCTACAAAGATCAAGATACTAAGGGCGTGAAGAATCCCGTATGAAAATAGGAGATTGACGCAGTGTGCGATGCGCACCAAGAAATCTATCTTTTTCACTAGGGATTTAGCCCGTGTTCAATTACTCAAGATACTAAGCCGTTAAGCAACTCAAAGGAAAATAGGAAATCGAACGACGGAGCGAATGCTCCTAGGTAGATTTATCTTTTTCCACAGAGTTGTAGGCGTGTTCAGTTACTCAATATATTTTGGACGGTTCGGCTTGCCGAATATTTCTGTAGAAAAATAGGAAGGTGACGCCGCACTCGATGAGTGCTAGTAAGCTTATCTTTTTTCCTAAGAAATGAGGCCAAAATTCAATTAAGTATCTTTTTGATATTTCCCTGAAATAGTGCGGACGGGAGGTAAAATTATCCAGTGGATGATTTTAGAAATCCAATGGAATTTCAATGGTAATTTTTAATTACTTCGCCTTCTCATTTCTATGCTCAGGCTAAAATAGTTTCCCGAACTATTTTACTCTCAAAAATCCCGTCTTAGATAATAATATTGTTATCATCTAAGATACCACGATAGCGTGAAATATCTTTTAAATACTCACTCTGTTCGTGTTTTTTGAGACACACATTATTAGATTTTGTTTAAAAAATAATCAACTTTAAACAAACTTCTACAACCTAAATACCCTCATCTTTGTATCAAGTACGTACAGAGTCTATTTTATCATATTTTTCTTAAAAAGTGCGGTCTTTACCATTAAAAAGGAACCATTCCCCTCACCTGAGAAGAATGGTTTACTTTTTATTATCCTAGAGACTGGTGATTAAACAAGGCATGGGTTGCTTGATGAATGTATTTTGCTGTATCCGCATTGTTCATTGTGTAGAGATGCACACCTGCAACATCCTGAGTTACCAAGTCCACGATTTGGTCCACTGCATAGGCAAGTCCTGCTGCTCTGAGCGACTCAGGGTCATGCTCATACTTGTCTAAGATAGCTTTAAATTTGCGTGGAAGATGGATATTCTCACAAGTCTTCAAGAGACGGAGAGCCTGATTTCGATTCAAAATTGGCATAATCCCTGCATGAATGGGAACATCAATCCCAGCCAAGATGCACTTGTCTTGGAAATCATAGAAGCGCTCATTATCAAAGAAAAGCTGAGTTACGAGGCTCGAACAGCCTGCATCCACTTTCTTCTTAAGATTTTGAATATCTGAAATCTGATTTGGCGAATCTGGATGCCCTTCTGGATAGCAAGCTCCGACAATATCAAAGTGAGGGGCTTGTTCCTTGATGAACTCAATTAAGTCAGTTGCGTAGCGAAAATCCTTTTGCGGCTCTACATCAGGGATAATATCCCCACGAAGAGCCAATATTTTCTGTACCCCAACCTTGTCCAAGTCGGCAATGGTTTCAGCAACCTTGTCCTTAGTCAAATAGATAGCTGGCAAGTGAGCAATAGTCGGAATCGCCAAGTCATTTTGGATAAAGTCAGCCAAACGAACCGTCGTTTCCTTGATATTAAATTTATTATTGCTGGCAGTCACACTGATAAAGTGGGGAGCCAACTCCTGCATATCTTGAAGAGCAGAAATAATGTTATCATTACCCACAGCTGGGTTTGGAGGGAACACTTCAAATGAGAGTGACGGTGTTTGGCGTGACATATGTAATAACCTTTTCTAGTTGATTTCTTTTTGAACAACCATTGTATGGAGAGAAATCTAATCTTACAATTTCTCACGCGCAGCTTTAGCTGCTTCAACAAGGCGGATCAAGCTTTCTTTTGTTTCTGGAATACCGCGTGTTTTCAAACCACAGTCAGGGTTGATCCAAACTTTCTTGCTTGGCACTTTAGCAAGGATGGCTTCGATTGTGTGGTCGATTTCGCCTTCATTTGGCACACGAGGTGAGTGGATATCGTAAACCCCAGGTCCTACTTCTGTTTGGAAGTTTTTCGCTTTGAGTTCGTCCAAGATTTCAAGGTTTGAACGGCTAGCTTCAAAGGAAATAACGTCTGCATCCATGTTATCGATAGCTGGGATGATATCTGTAAATTCTGAGTAACACATGTGAGTGTGAATTTGTGTATCTGGCGCTACTGTTGAGTGTACCAAGCGGAAGGCAGGAATTGCCCAGTCAAGGTAGTCTTCATACCAGTCGCTACGACGGAGTGGCAATTTTTCACGAAGAGCAGCCTCATCGATTTGGATGATTTTCACACCAGCAGCTTCAAGGTCAAGCACTTCATCCTTGATAGCAAGGGCGATTTGAAGAGTAGAATCCTTGATAGAGATGTCTTCACGTGGGAATGACCAGTTGAGGATGGTAACAGGTCCAGTCAACATACCTTTAACAGGTTTGTTTGTACGGCTTTGTGCATAGCTAGACCATTTAACAGTGATAGGGTTAAGACGAGTGACATCACCCCAGATGATTGGTGGTTTCACCCCACGCATACCGTATGATTGTACCCAACCATTTTTAGAGAAGAGGTAACCTGACAAGTTTTGGCCGAAGTACTCAACCATGTCATTACGCTCAAATTCACCGTGAACAAGGACATCAAAGTCGATATCTTCTTGCCATTTGATCCATTCGTCAATTGTTTCAGCAAGGAAAGCATCGTACTCTTCTTGAGACAATTCACCTTTACGGTAAGCCAAACGTTTGGCACGAACTTCCTTAGTTTGAGGGAATGAACCGATCGTTGTTGTTGGAAGAGCTGGAAGCTTTAGAGTTTCTTCTTGGATGGCTTCACGTTCTGCAAAGGCTGGCAAACGAGTGTAGTCTGCGTCTGTCAAGCCAGCGATACGCGCACGAAGTTCCGCATTTTCACCCACACGCTCAGTCGCAAAGAGTTCTTTGTTAGCTGCAAGTGCTTCTTCACCTTGACCATTGCGGATAGCATCCAAATCACGGATCTCATCCAATTTTTCAACCGCAAAGGCAAAGTGGTTCAAGATTGCTGGTTCAAATTCTTCATTAGCTGTTGTAAATGGCACATGAAGAAGTGAGCATGAGCTTGTCAAGACAATATTTTCAGCTGGGATTTGCTCAAGAATAGCCAAGCTCTTTTCGTAGTTGTTACGCCAGATGTTTTTACCATTGACAATACCTGCGTAGAGAGTCTTGTCAGCTGGGAAACCACCTTTGACCAATTCAAGAGTTTTCTTACCTTCAACGAAATCGAGACCGATAGCATCTACTGGCAAATTTACAAGGTCAGCGTAAACGTCACGAACATCACCGAAGTAAGTTTGAAGCAAGACTTCAAGACCTTTTTTGTCAGCCAAGAGTTTGTTGTAGAGGTTCAAGAAGAGAGTTTTTTCTTCGGCTGTCAAGTCTTTGACAAGAGCAGCTTCATCCAATTGGATGCGAGTTGCACCAAGTTCAGCCAATTTTGCAAAAACTTCTTGATAAGCAGCCACTAAGCTGTCTACGAAGTCTTCTGCTTTCACGCCTTCTTCAAAGTCTGACAATTGAAGGAAAGTGAATGGACCTACAAGAACTGGGCGAGTGTTCAATCCGAGTTCTTTTGCTTCTTGGAACTCATCAAAGATTTTGTGACCTGCAAGTTTGACTTGAGTGTCTTTTTCAAATTTAGGAACGATGTAGTGGTAGTTGGTGTTGAACCATTTCTTCATTGGAAGGGCGCGAACGTCCCCTTTTTCTCCTTGGTAACCACGACCCAAAGCGAAGTAGCGCTCAAGGTCAGACAAGTCCAAGTTTTGAACTGAAGCAGGTACCACGTTGAAAAGGAAAGCTGCATCTAGGAAGTTGTCATAGTGAGAAAAGTCATTTGATGGAATTTCAGTGATGCCTTTTTCTTTGACAATGTTCCAGTGTTTAGCACGCAAGTCTTTTGCGGCTGCCAAGAGTTCTTCTTCTGAGATTTCTTTTCTAAAGTATTTTTCAGTTGTAAATTTTAATTCGCGGAATTCTCCCAAACGAGGGAAACCGATGATTGTAGTTGACATGATGTGTCCTCCAAAATTTGTTGTTGAAACTATCTTAACAGAAAAGAAATCATCTGTATAATTGTAAAAAATTAGGCTTTGATATAGTTTGAAACTATATCTTCGTTTTAGACAAAAGAAAAAGACTTGAAACAAATGCCTCAAATCCTTTGTGTAGCTTGTTTTTTAACTATATTTCCGTTAGACTGGCCAAACGCGTTATTAGTAATTCTTATAAGTGACTATGACTTGTTATTAGAAAAGACTATAATACTCTTCGAAAATCAAATTCAAACCGCGTCAACGTCGCCTTGCCGTACTCAAGTACAGCCTGCGGCTAGTTTCCTAGTTTGCTCTTTGATTTTCATTGAGTATGAGTCTACTCTAATCAACTCTTTTCCTGTTCGAGGGGGACGACTGCTAGTGTCTTTCCTAAACTGGCTAAAACTTTCAAGACTGTATCCAACTGAGGACTTGTCTTGCCTGTTTCCATCCTAGCTATGACAGGCTGGCTTACTCCACTGAATTCTTCCAGCTTTTTCTGGCTGATTCCTTGGTCATGCCTAGCCTCAATCAGCTCACTCATGATAGCCACTCGCATATCACTTTCAAGAATTTCCTCCTTTGTAAAGAGTTGAGATCGGACATCCTTCCAGTTACTCCCAATAGCACTATTCTCCATCACTTAGCCCTCTTTCTTTTACGTCTATGTATAATGAGCGAATTATGATTCGATAGATTGACCAGCGGGTTTAAAGTTGGAACTAGCTTGTTTCTTAAGCGCTTTTCCTTTTCTAGGATAGAGCAGATCCTGTTTTGATAATCCTAATTTTCCATGATGAATCCAATAGTAAATGGTTGAAATTCCCACGTTAACGCCCTTAGCCATCACCATCATTTCAGGCGAAAATTTTTGGTTATGATAGTGGAGAATCTTTTCCTTTAGTTCCTTGGTCAAGCTTGATTTCTTGACCGAGCGCTTGCGATTATTTTCATAAAATTGTTGAGCGTAGTCGGCAGAGTAAAGCTCTTTACCCCCCTTTCCCAAGACATTTTCGGACTGTCCCACGCTTGATTTCAGTATGGATGTTTGAGGAGCTTTTCCAAATAGAGAGGCAATTTCTCTATTTGATTTTCCTTCTTTTTTCCATCGTTCGATTAAGCAACGACTATCGATTGTCAAATGTTTGCCTTTTGTAGTATAATTGTCTTGCATTTCTGTGCCTTTTAATCATTTCAATCTTAAATTGGACTTTTTTTACTTGGGTTGTACTTAATCTATGAGGAAGACAAGAAAAAGAATATCAATCAAGTAAAGTCACAAAATCACATTAGCTCCGAGCAACCATTGCAAATTGAGGTACTCATACAATGATTAAAACATTTCTTTCTGCCCTTTCTGTCATTCTCTTCGCTATCCCTATCATAGCTTATTCTTTTTTCCCATCTTCTAATCTTAATATTTGGCTATCTACCAGACCTATCTTGGCACAGATTTATGCCTTCCCCTTAGCTACTGCAACTATGGCTTCTATTTTAAGTTTCGTATTTTTTTCCCTATCTTTTTACAAGAAAAATAAACAAATACGGTTTTACTCTGGCATTTTGCTCTTATTATCGCTCATATTACTATTATTCGGAACAGATAAAACCCTTTCTTCCACATCAAATAAGACTAAAACCTTAAAATTAGTAACTTGGAACGTCGCTAATCAAATAGAAGCACAACATATTGAGCGAATTTTTAGCCATTTTGATGCTGATATGGCTATATTCCCTGAACTAGCTACCAATATCAGAGGTGAGCAAGAAAACCAGAGAATCAAACTATTGTTTCATCAAGTTGGACTTTCTATAGCCAACTATGATATTTTTACTTCTCCACCTACTGACAGTGGAATAGCTCCTGTGACTGTGATTGTCAAGAAAAGTTATGGTTTCTATACAGAAGCTAAAACTTTCCATACAACACGGTTCGGGACAATTGTATTACATTCGAGAAAACAAAATATACCAGATATCATTGCTTTGCATACTGCTCCTCCTCTGCCAGGTTTAATGGAAATCTGGAAGCAAGACTTAAACATCATTCATAATCAATTGGCTTCAAAATATCCAAAGGCTATTATTGCAGGTGATTTTAATGCAACTATGCGTCATGGAGCACTTGCAAAAATAAGCTCTCATAGGGACGCATTAAATGCACTTCCACCTTTTGAAAGAGGAACTTGGAATAGCCAAAGTCCAAAACTTTTTAATGCAACAATAGATCATATTTTATTGCCTAAAAACCACTACTATGTTAAAAATTTAGACATTGTAAGTTTTCAAAACTCTGATCATAGATGTATTTTTACAGAAATCACATTTTAATTATTTTATATAAAATCACCCCTCTAGTGTTCATGAACTAGAGGGGGAATTTGTATCCTACTATCGTTTAACGCACTTCTGCATTGACTTTTTCTTCGAGAGACGCTTGGATTTTTTCCATGTAGCGTGCGACTTCTTCGTCCGTTAAGCTATCTTCTGGATTTTGGAAAGTCAAGCTATAAGCCATTGACTTCATACCAAGTCCCAATTTTTCGCCTGAGAAGACGTCAAAGAGTTTGATATCTGTCAAACGTTTTACGCCGGCAGCTTGGATTGCATCCACAACTTCTTGGTGAGTCACTTCTGCCTTGAGGAGAAGGGCAACGTCACGGCTGACTGCTGGGAATTTCGTGATTTCTACAAATGGAGCAGCAGGTTGAAGGGCAGCTTCGATGGCTGAAAGGTTGAGCTCAGCTACATACGTTTCTGGAATATCGTAAGCCTTAGCGGTGACTGGATGCACTTGGCCAAGGAAACCAAGAACTTGGTCACCGAGTGAAATGACTGCTGTACGACCTGGATGAAGGCTAGCGATTTCAGATGTTACTGTATAGGTCACTTCTAGTCCCAAACGAGCAAATAGCGCTTCTAGGATTCCCTTAGCATAGAAGAAATCAACTGGAACTGCTGCTGTTTGGAAATCTTTTTCAGCAACCAAGCCTGTCAAGGCAAAGGCAAAGCTGTTGATTTCATTTGGAAGTTCTTCTTTTGGATTACCTGTTTGTTCAAAGACTTTTCCAATCTCGTAAAGGGCCAAGTTTTTGTTCTTACGAGCTACGTTATAAGCCACCGTATCAAGGATACCAGAAATCATATTTTGACGGAGGACAGAACGGTCCACTGTCATTGGCCACATAAGTTCTGTAAGGTTACTTGGTTGAGCCGTAAACTCAACTGCTTTTTCAGGAGTTGTTAGAGCATAGGTGATAATTTCTGTCAAACCTGCCCCTTCAGCAATGGTACGAACTTGACGTCGAAGTTTTTGTGTCGCTGTCAATTCACCAGCTGTCCCATCGTCTTTTGGAAGACTGGTTGGCAAGCGGTCATAACCATAGATACGAGCGATTTCTTCAAAGAGGTCTGCCTCGATAGTGATATCCCAACGACGACGTGGGACTCTGACTGTAAAGCTATCTGCATTTCCAGAAAGGCCAAATCCAAGACGACGGAAGACATCTTCTACATCCGCGTAAGAAAGTTCTGTACCAAGGACACGGTTAACATCAGCAAGCGTTGAAGAAACTTCCACATCAGAGGTATCAAGTTCACCTGCTGAAACGATGCCTTTACGCACCGTCGCACCTGCAAGTTCTGCAATCATACTAGCCGCTGCATCAAGGGCTTCATTGACTGTTGCCACATTGATGCCTTTTTCAAAGCGAGAAGAGGACTCAGAACGAAGGTTGAGGCGACCGCTGGTCTTACGAATTGATTTACCATTGAAGACTGCAGCTTCAAGGACAACACGACTAGATTTTTCAGAGATTTCTGTTGCTTGACCACCCATGACACCTGCAAGAGCAACTGGCTTGTCTGCGACAGTGATGACTAGGTCATTCACGTCCAAATCACGTTCTTCACCATCTAAAGTCACCAATTTTTCACCAGCACGCGCTTCACGCACACGGATGTCATTTCCTTCAAAGGTATCCAAGTCAAAGGCGTGCATTGGTTGACCAAAGTAGAGCAAGATGTAGTTTGTCACGTCCACTACGTTATTGATGGGACGGATACCTTCGTTCATGAGGATATTTTGCAACCATTGTGGACTTGGTGCGATAGTCACATTGTCCAAGATACGAGCTGCATAGTAAAGCGCCTTGTCTGTCTCAATGCCCACAGAAAGAGCATCTGCTGCAGCTTGGTCAGTTTCTGAAAGAGTAAATTCTTTAAAGTTGACTGCCTTGTCATAGATGGCTGCCACTTCGTGAGCCACCCCACGCATAGAAAGGGCATCTGCACGGTTTGGTGTGATAGAAAGTTCGATGATTTCATCATCCAAGTCTAGATATGAGAAGACTTCCTCACCTGGAACGGCATTTTCTGGCAAGATTTGGATGCCATCTGCGAATTCCTTAGGTACAACTGAGTCAGAAATTCCCAATTCACCAAGTGAACAGATCATCCCAAGTGACTCAAGACCGCGGATTTTTCCTTTTTTGATTTTGTAATTGTCAGCGATACGAGCTCCCGGAAGTGCCACCATAACCTTGATACCTGCACGCACATTCGGGGCACCACAGACGATTTGACGGGCTTCTTCTTCGCCAACGTTAACCTGACAAACATGGAGGTGAGTTTCTGGCACATCTTCGCAAGACAAGACCTCACCGACGACAATTTTTGAGAGACCAGCAGCAGGTGATTCGACACCTTCTACCTCGATCCCTGTAGTTGACATTTTTTCAGCCAACTCTTGTGATGGAACATCAATGTCCACCAATTCTTTTAACCATTTATAAGATACAAGCATAATTTAGTTCTCCAGAATGACAGTTGCCACTCTGGTTCTTTTCCTTTCCTATCATTTCAATAGAAGAATCATCTTCTTACCTTAATTTCTTTCTCAGTAACCAATCCGTATCTACTTTTTGACCAACCATAAAATGATGTTGGCTAAATTTTTCAAAACCATATCGGTTATAAAAGGCTTGAGCTTTTGTATTATGCTCCCAAACACCTAACCAAGCCCAGGAAAAACCATTTTTTGTAGCAAGTTCCAGAGCGAATTCAAACAGTTGCTTACCGAATCCAAATCCTTGGAATTTTTGTAGCACATAGAGACGTTGAATTTCAAAAGCGTCCTCTAATTCTCTCTCAGTTTGAGCACTTCCCCAGTTGACTTTAAGAAAACCAGCTATCTCCTCTTCATGCATAATGAAATAGGTTTCGGATTCTGGATTTTCCAACTCAATTGACAAAACTCTCAGACTATAAGCCTCTTCAAAGTATTCCTGTAACTGCTCTTCCGTATTATCATGAGCAAATGTTTCACGAAAGGTTTGTTTAGCAATTTTAGCCAACACCTCAACATCTGCCATTTCTACTTTTCTAATCATTATTTAAACTGCTCTGAGAAGCGGACATCTCCTTGGTAGAATCCACGGATATCATTGATTCCGTAACGGAGCATAGCTACACGTTCTTGACCAAGACCAAAGGCAAATCCAGAGTAAACAGTCGCATCGATACCACTCATTTCAAGGACACGTGGGTGAACCATACCAGCTCCCATAATTTCGATCCAACCAGTTTTCTTACATACGTTACAGCCTTCTCCACCACACTTGAAGCAAGAAACATCCACCTCAACAGATGGCTCTGTGAATGGGAAATAAGATGGACGCAAACGAATTTGACGCTCTTCACCGAACATTTTTTGCACAATCAATTGAAGGGTTCCTTGAAGGTCTGCCATAGAAATGTTCTTCCCAACAACCAAGCCTTCAATTTGGTGGAATTGGTGACTGTGGGTCGCATCGTCCGTATCACGACGGAACACACGCCCTGGTGAGATCATTTTCAAAGGACCTTTAGAGAAATCATGGCCATCCATGGCACGCGCCTGAACAGGAGACGTATGGGTACGGAGTAAGATCTCTTCTGTGATATAGAAAGTGTCCTGCATATCGCGAGCTGGGTGGTCTTTGGGAAGGTTCATACGTTCAAAGTTATAGTAGTCTTGCTCTACTTCAAAACCATCCACGACTTGGTAACCCATCCCAATGAAAATATCTTCGATTTCTTCACTAGTTTGTGTCAAAACATGACGGTGACCAGTAGCAACTGGACGACCTGGAAGCGTCACATCGATACTCTCGCTAGCTAACTGTGCAGCGACTTTCTTTTCTTCCAAGAGCTTAGCTGTTTCTTCAAAGGCTGCTGTCAAGACATCACGAGCCTCATTGACGTGTTTCCCAATGATTGGACGCATCTCAGCAGATACATCTTTCATTCCTTTGAGGATTTCAGTAAGCGAACCCTTTTTACCAAGGACTGAGACACGCAAATCTTGCATCTCTTTTTCATTTTCAGCAGTAATCTGCTTCAAGCTAGCCAGCGTTTCTTCACGAAGCGCTTTTAATTGTTCTTCAATAGTTGACATATTTCCTCCATCAGTCGCTCGTAGATAAAAAGAAAACCACATGCCAAAAACTCCACTCGGAGCGTTGACACGCGGTACCATCCGTTTTCATCTGACAAGTCAGACCTTCATTTCTAAATCCATGCGCAAGTGAATTCACCCAGCTTTCATATAGAGAGCTTGCAGTCACGGCTCTCCTCCCTGATATACTTCCCTTGAGTTACTAGTCTTGCGGATTTCTATTCAATTACTACTTAGTTTATCAGATTTTTACCATTCTTGCAAGACCTATCTCACTTCTGCTTGTTAGCTGCGATTCGAATGTGAAAATGTCATCACTCTCACTAAAGAAATGAAAATCATACATAGAAATTTTTAAAAATTTTCTCTATCGTAAACCTGCCACTAGTTCAGAAACTATACTAGCTGATTCCAAACGTAATATGGTCACTTCATCTACCTTCCCTAATAATGGCATTGCACCATACCAAACAATGGTCTTGTTTACCAAAAGAATAGGCGTGACTATTTTTGATTGAGTAAAAGATACTTTAATTTTCTGGCTCTTCAACTGGTCTAGCCATGTTTTATTTGCAACCGTCTCTGGTACACATATCTCAATTTGACTAATCCTAAATTCTTTTAGAAATTTCATCAGTTTTGTCTGGTGCACATAAGGTAAAATAAGCAGACACTCCTGTCTTTCCCCTGCCAAGTCCTCTCTCAGCACATTCTCATATCTACTATCAACATAAACGAATTGTTTCTCCTCACCCTCAATGACACAATAATCCATCTTTCGATAAGCTACTTGTCGTTTCTGAAACATCTTTTCTAAATAAGGAACATGAATATCCACATAATCGAAAATACGTACCAAAGACTTATCCTTGTAGTTTCTATGAATCCGACCTGCATACTGAATCAAATTATTTTTCCAAGAAAAGGGCGCTGCCAAGATAAGCGTATCTAGCTGAGGCAAGTCAAAACCTTCGCCAATGTATTTTCCAGTAGACAACAAAACAAACCCTTTATCTAACTGTTCTAACGTCTCCAGTAAACTTGTTCTCTCTCGGACTTTGGTTTTGCCACTAATAATATAAAAATCATCAACCTCTTTCTCTTTCAATAACTTTTCAAAGACATCTATCTGTTGAATTCGATTGACTAGAACCAAGATATTCCGCCCTTCTGTCACTTGGTCTAGAATATCCTTGAGAATCATCTGATTCCTCACTGAGTCTGTCGCAATCCAATCACTAAGCTGTATAAAATTACTTGCTTTGGTCTTTTCAATCTCCAAATGACCAAAAGAAGTGAATCTTAATTGCAATTGCCGTTTAAAATCCGTTTCCCTCTTATCAGCAGTATGGAGTATCTCACCAATTCTCTGAAAAACAATAGGTTCATGACCATTCTTACGTTCAGGCGTAGCCGTCAAACCGTAAAGATACTTCCCTCTAAACTGTGCCACAACTTTTTCAAACATCAAAGCAGACACGTGATGACACTCATCCACAATCATCATCTCATACTTATCCAAAAGACTTTGACTATTTTCCAACTTAAATAGAGATTGGATCATAACGACATCAACCAGTCCACTCAGCCATTTCTTAGTCCCACCGTACTGCCCAACATAGCCTATTACCCTTTCACGACCTGATGCCGTATAACGGGTAGCTTCTTCCTCTTCGAAAGTCAAAAAATGGTTTAAACGATCCAGCCATTGGTCTAAGAGTTGCCTATTATGGACTAGAATAATTGTTTTGGTCTTACGTTCAGAGATGAGAGCAGCACCTAAAACGGTCTTCCCAAAACCAGTCTCCGCATGGAGTAAACCATTTTCTTTGGAAATCATATCTGACAGGGCTAACTCTTGCTCCAAAGTGAGTTCTCCCTTAAATTCCACTCTAATAGACCTTTGTACCTTTCTCCTATCTTCCACAACGACCTGCTTAAATTTATCTTGCAATGGATATAGCAAACCTCTCGGCAACCATAAATAATGATCGGATTCTCCAAATAAATACATTCGCTCAGGAATTTGATAGGTTGGCTGTCGCATAGCCTGCTTTAAATAAAATTCGGGATTAGAAAATGAAGCCATATTTTTCAAGAAAAAAAGTGTCTTGGGTGTCACAGACGATTTTTCAAGTTGGATCATATTGGATAAGATGACCTTCAACTCCTTATCCAATTCTTGCTTCCCTAACTCCTCTTGGATTAACAGTGCCACTTTAGCAGTTGAAACCCTCTGAATCTCTTGTAGATACCTCCATTGGTCTTCATAAGGCTGAAACTGTTCATCCACAAAGACCGTTCTCCCTTGATGGTAAGCTTCTCCTTGAAAAGGCAAGGCAATCAAATTTCCAAATCCCCCCTTAGGAAGGACATCCTGATTTGGAAACATGCGATCAAAAGAATCAAAGGACAGTTGCATACTTTCCTGCATAGCCAGTTCTAACAATTTCTTTCCAAACAAGCGAGCCTCTCGACTCGGAATCGCTTCCTCAAAGAAGAACCAAATATGGAGTCCGTGACCCGAACGAGAAATCTCTAAATGGGCTTCCATCTGGCGTTCCCTGGCTATTCTTCGAATGGTTAAACCAGCTTCTTTCCAATCTCCTTCATCAAAATCCAGTACCAAAAAATAACAGCTATCATCTAAGTGCATAGGAAAGATACCGATAGCTGTCTCCCCACGAAAATGAGATTTCAAAACGGAGTCCGTTAATGTCTGGAAACTCCGTTTTTCAGGCGGCAACTGCTTCCAACCATAATCATAGGATGGAAAATACTGAATTTTCCCTTGATCATTGATAAAACTCTTAGCATAAACATCATAACGGCCAGCAAACACAGAGGTAAACAATTGTAATTTTTCTTGCGTCGTCAAGTGACTACTTTGAAGTTGGAACATCTCCTCGAACTGAGAGCGTTCCATCACAAACTGACTCTTGTCTTTTAGACGTTTACACAAGAAAAACTCACTATCCCCATTAAAAGAAGAAAAGACATCAAGTACTTCTACCACAATTCCATCCAAAGACACAAAAACAGCCATAACAATCACCTCCTTGATTCCTATAGGCTGATTATAACAAGAATAGCTGAAATTGTACACGAAAATAAAATCCGAATAGCACTGAAAGTACGAAATAAATAGAGTTTAAACGAGCAATCTATAAAATAAAAAAAAACACATATTATCAAGCGACCTAAATCTTTGATGATATGCGTTTTCTTGTAGGAATATTTACTTCATTTTTTTCCTAAAATTCAATGTTTACTCAGTATTAGGATTTTTAAAGATCGAGTTCTAGATACATCTTTTCTGATGACAGATCATTTTGACCACCGAGCAAGAGATTTTCAAAAAAAGCTGTTAAAAACTCAGGACGTCGCTGTAAAATCTTTGCATTATCTAATACCAAGGCATCACGAAAATACTTGGCATGTTGCTGAAATGGTGTATTATCAATATCAAAACCAAACTCACGAAGATACTGAATCAAAAAGACCGTTACCGTCCGAGTGTTTCCTTCGCGAAATGGATGAATCTGCCAGATTCCTGAAATAAAATGCTGGATTTTTTTAACCATATTCGCCTGGGTTAGTGTCGAATATGTAACTTGTTTTTCCTGATTAAAATCATAATCCAATGTCATTTGAATCATGGAGTAATCAGAGTACACAACACTTTCACCATTCAAAACAGGTTCATTCTTTGTGATATTGGTCTGACGAAATTGCCCCACCGGAATAGAGGTTTCAAATATATCTTGAAACAACTCCTTATGAATAGCAAGTAAGGTCGCAGGACTGAAGCTAAAGCCTCTTCGAGACAATAGTTCTACAATACGTAGAGAAACCAAGTCTGCCTCCTCCGTACTTGCATCAATGGTATGATGATAAAACGTTGCATCCTCATAAACCTGCTCATAAGTCAGTTCTCCCCGAGACTGTTTCTCAGCCAAAGATTCCATATAAGCTGATGGCACTAGATTGTCAACTTTCTGCAGACCAAAACCAATCTGCCATAAGTCACGCTTAGCTTCATAAGACAAGTTTGGGTTGTCAATGTTGTAAGTTGGTTGCATAGAAAGTTCCTTTCAATTGTTTTTCTTCAGTGACTGAATAATATGATTATCAAGATATATCTGAATAAATGGGCCAGTAAGTCTGACGCGCAGACTTATCGAAGTCATTGGCATACACCACTCTGAACTCGTTGGTCTGTTCAAATCCCAACTCAATTCTCCCAACACCTGAGAAGAAAGCTGCAATGTTGTACTTCTCAGGTCGGTTCGAACTTAGATGGTTTGTTGTGTAGTAAGCTGGTTTCTAGAATAGAACAATTTATATATCAAAAAAATAAAGAAATTTATTATTCACTAATTTTCAAAATCAAAATTATAGTTTTCTAAATTATATAATATTCTAATTTAAAGTATTTGAAAATTATGTAACACATCAATTATACCAGCTATCCCTCCGATTACTCCTATGTAGTTACTTAATGTTTCAATTATTCCAGATTTCTCACTCTCTGAAGAATTATCTTTAGAAAGATTATTGATAAAGTCTTTGATTTTATTTTTATCATTTTCTGATAACTCATTTTTCATCAATAATTTTTCAAGAGGTTCGATTACTTGATACTTTGTGATATTAATATTTTGTACCCCATTATTATTCTCAAATTTATCTCCTCCAATCTTATCACCGTAGATATTGTCACCATAAGAGTTGATATTTTGAGAAATATTAGTCGGAATAAATCTTAATTCTCTCAGATATATTGTTTCTCTATCTCCATTCCCAAAAATTCTAGGAGTTATTTTCGAAAAATGCAAAACATCAGTGATTGTTTTACCATACCCAGTAGTCTATACCATAATATATATAGTTTCTCTCACGATCTTCTCGTAACTCAATCATATTTTGTAATTTATTAATGTCGTATTTCTTTTTATAATCAATCTTAGTAAAATAATTTAATATTAATTTTTCTACCAAATAATAAATAATTCCTATCAGAACAAGTAAAACAATTCCACTAAAAATAAATAAATATTTATGTTCAAAAAATAACTTTATCGCCTTAATTTCCTCCTTTATTTCACCAACTTCTTCATCTCATCAATACGTGCTACGGTCGCGTCGTATTTCGCTTGGTAGTCGGCTTGTTTGTCGCGTTCTTTCTGGACGACTTCTGGTTTGGCATTGGCTACGAAGCGTTCGTTAGAGAGCTTCTTACCGACCATATCCAGTTCTTTTTGCCATTTAGCCAGTTCCTTGTCGAGACGAGCCAATTCTTCTTCGACATTAAGGAGGTCTGCTAGTGGCAGGTAGATTTCTGCTCCAGTGATGACGCTTGACATAGCCAGTTCAGGTGCAGGAATAGTTGATGCGATTTCCAGGTGTTCTGGATTTGTGAAGCGTTTGATGTAGTTGACATTGCTGTTAAAGAAGGCTTCCAAGTCGCTATCGCTTGTCTTAACAAGGATGGTGATAGGCTTGCTTGGTGCTACGTTTACTTCCGCACGCGCATTCCGAACGGCACGGATCAAGTCTTTGAGACTTTCGACACCTGTGTGGGCCGCAAGGTCTTCAAAGGCTGGGTTGACAGTTGGGTATGCTGCTGTGACGATTGAGCCTTCTGAGATTTGTCCAAAGATTTCCTCTGTCACGAATGGCATGATTGGGTGGAGGAGACGAAGGATCTTGTCCAAGGTGTAAAGAAGAACAGAGCGTGTGATGACTTTCTCTTCTTCATTTTCGCTGTAAAGTACTTCCTTGGTCAACTCAACATACCAGTCCGCAAATTCATCCCAGATGAAGTTGTAGAGGATGTGTCCAGCCACACCAAATTCAAACTTGTCAAAGTTAGCAGTAGCTTTTCCGATGGTTTCATTGAGGTTGTGGAGAATCCAGCGGTCTGTGACATTCCCAGCTTCCTTGTTGACAACTTTTTCCACATTGGCAGTCGCTTGCTCAAGAGTCAAGCCTTCATTGTTCATAAGGATGTAGCGAGAGATGTTCCAAATCTTGTTAATAAAGTTCCATGAAGCATCCATTTTCTCGTAAGAGAAGCGCACGTCTTGTCCTGGCGCAGAACCGTTTGAAAGGAACCAACGAAGGGCATCGGCACCGTATTTCTCGATGACATCCATTGGGTCAATACCGTTACCGAGAGATTTAGACATCTTGCGTCCTTGCTCGTCACGGATGAGACCGTGGATAAGCACGTTTTGGAATGGCTGACGACCAGTAAATTCCAATGATTGGAAGATCATACGAGATACCCAGAAGAAGATGATGTCGTAACCTGTAACCAAGGTTGAAGTTGGGAAGTAACGTTTGAAGTCTTCTGAGTCGACATCAGGCCAGCCCATAGTTGAGAATGGCCAAAGGGCAGAACTGAACCAAGTATCCAAGACGTCTTCGTCCTGAGTCCAACCGTCACCTTCAGGAGCTTCTTCGCCGACGTACATTTCACCCTCAGCATTGTACCAAGCAGGGATTTGGTGACCCCACCAGAGCTGACGAGAGATAACCCAGTCGTGAACATTTTCCATCCATTGAAGGAAGGTATCGTTGAAACGTGGAGGGTAAAATTCTACCTTGTCCTCTGTGTCTTGGTTGGCAATGGCGTTCTTAGCCAATTGGTCCATCTTAACGAACCATTGAGTAGACAAGCGTGGTTCAACCACAACACCTGTACGCTCTGAGTGACCAACACTGTGGACACGTTTTTCGATTTTAACGAGGGCCCCGATTTCTTCCAATTTAGCAACAACTGCCTTACGAGCTTCAAAACGGTCCATACCTGCAAACTCGAAGGCAAGCTCATTCATAGTTCCGTCGTCGTTCATGACGTTGACTTGCGGCAAATTGTGACGTTGACCAACCAAGAAGTCGTTTGGATCGTGGGCAGGCGTGATTTTCACGACACCAGTACCAAACTCAGGATCAGCATGCTCATCTCCAACGATCGGGATCAATTTATTAGCGATTGGAAGGATAACGTTTTTACCAATCAAGTCCTTGTAGCGTGGGTCTTCTGGATTGACCGCAACCGCAACGTCCCCAAACATGGTCTCAGGACGAGTTGTCGCAACTTCAAGGGCGTGTGAACCGTCTTCCAGCATATAATTCATGTGGTAGAAGGCACCTTCCACATCCTTATGGATAACTTCGATATCAGAAAGGGCAGTGCGAGCAGCTGGGTCCCAGTTGATAATAAATTCACCACGGTAGATCCAGCCTTTCTTGTAAAGGTCCACAAAGACCTTACGAACAGCTTTTGACAAACCTTCGTCAAGAGTGAAACGCTCACGAGAATAGTCTACAGAGAGCCCCATCTTGCCCCATTGTTCCTTAATAGTAGTGGCATATTCGTCTTTCCATTCCCAGACTTTCTCTAGGAATTTTTCACGACCGAGGTCGTAACGCGTAATGCCCTCTCCACGCAAACGCTCCTCAACCTTAGCCTGAGTCGCAATCCCCGCGTGGTCCATCCCTGGAAGCCAAAGGGTATCAAAACCTTGCATGCGTTTTTGACGGATGATGATATCTTGCAAAGTCGTATCCCAAGCGTGACCAAGGTGAAGCTTACCAGTTACGTTTGGTGGTGGAATAACGATTGAATAAGGCTTAGCCTTTTGATCTCCTGAAGGCTTGAAAACATCAGCATCAAGCCATTTTTGGTAACGACCAGCCTCAACCTCGGCTGGATTGTATTTAGGTGAAAGTTCTTTAGACATGTGTGTGTCCTTTCTCTATTTTGTTCATTTTATTTTGAATTTGCTTAGCAGCTTCTTCTGCAGACAGATTCGTATTATTTATTTTAAGGTAGTGGTGCAACTCATTTGGTTGATGTTGGGAATTTAATTGAAGTGTTTCAGTAGTCTCCAAAATTTCTCTTTCAGATACCTCAATATGTCGTTTTAAGGGTTTGTGCTTCAACCGGTTCTCCGTTCGATTTCGATGTAAGCGCTCCTCAAGACTTGTTTCCAACTCCACAAAAAGAATCTCTTGATGATAGTCGTCCAACAAATCCTGAATTTGCTTCAAATACATCAGCTGGTACTGATTTGAAAAATCAATTACGTCTGTTAAAATTACTGATCGCTGATTTCTTGCACTTGCTCCAAGGAAAGAAAAGGTAATTCCACGAACAAATTCCCACATCTCCTCTGTATAATCCTGATAGATTTCTAGTGCAAAATCGATGGCTTGATGGTTATAAAAGAGGGTAGAATCCGTCAGTTGAGACAGTTCTTGACCAATCGTCATTTTTCCTGAGGCTGGAGCACCAATGATGAAAAGATGCATCAAATTACCTCCCACTCACTCCTCAGCAAGCCATATCTCAAATCATCACAGCGGTTTCCTTGAATATCTTTACGGTCTCTTATGCGAGCTTCGAGGGTAAATCCAAGTTTTTCTGCGACTCGTTGACTTTGGACATTATAATCAAAACAACTCAGTTCAATCTTATGAAGCCCCAGTTCTTTAAATCCTAAGTCAATCAAGGCAAGTGCTGCTTCTGGTACATAGCCTCGACCCCAATAGTCTGGGTGCAGGGTATAGCCAATCTCCAGCACATCGTCTTCGTGGCGATGATTGAAGTCAACAGAACCAATGACTTTATCCGTTCCTTTGACGACAATTCCATAGCCAGCTGGGAGATTTTCCTTTTGATTGCGCTCAGGAAGGATATGCCCCAGATAGTAAATCTCATCTTCCAAGGTCTTGACTGGAGGAAAACCTGCTGGATAGGCGACCTCTGGCAAACTAGCATAGTCAAAGACATCCTCAGCATCCGCCACAGTACGGACTCGTAAAACGAGATGTTCTGTTTCTAATCGTTCTGGCAGTTCAGTTCTTGTCATCCTTATACCTCGTTTTCTACAAAAAATCGCCCCTGCCATCTACATGACAGGGACGAATGTGCTTATCCGCGGTACCACCCAATTTCGGGCAGTTGCCCGCAACTTTGTTTATTTCATTTTCATCCATTAGCAACCAGTTTTGACACATTTGTGGACTTCTCAGCGCCGCCACTTTCTGTAAAATGTGGGATTCAAAACACCTCTAATGGCTCTATTGTAGCAAGATTTTGACGGAAATGCAAGGCACAAGAAAAATTACTTGAATTTGATGCCATTTTCTTTCAATTTCTTGATGGTAGCTGGGCCGATTCCTTTCAAGGCAAGGAGTTCTTTTTCAGTCCAGTTTTTGAAATCTGAAGCAGACTTAATTCCTTCATCATAGAAAGTCTTAGCACGATCAAGTGGAAGTCCACCCAAGTTTGCTGCAAAATCTTCTACAGAATTGGCTACTTTTTGAGCTTGCTCTTTGGTAGCTTCCACTGCTTGTTCAACTTTTTTAGAAACAGCCTTACCAGCTTGGCTTGCTGACTGTTCTGCACGTTTCACGACTTTCTTTGTCTCTTCTACAACCTTAGTCACAGTACTTGAAAAAGCGCCTGCACGACGGAGGCTATTTCGTAATTGTTTTTTACGATTGAGTTTCTTTGACATGATAAAATCCTTTCAATAAAAAACCCCTGTTCTGACAAGGATTTAATATAAATATTCTATCAAGATTTTAGTAAAAAATCAAGAATCTATCTCATTTAATAATTCCGCTCACCAAACAATCCCTCTGGTAAATCATGGAATCCCTTACCTGCCTTGAAGTTTTCAAACTTACCAAGCAAGAACTGATAAGCATCCAAGCGACTTTCGTAGCGAATCATGGCATCTTTGGCACGCTCGTCTTGGTCTTCTTCGTAGACTTTTTGGCTTTCCTTGTGCGCCATGTCGTTAATCATAATCTGTGTATTAACCCAAGCTTCAAATTCCTTCATAAATTCTTGTTCGTAACTCATTTTTTCTCCTTATTCTAATCCACGGAAATAGTCCGTATCAATCTCACGGTAGGGTTGAATATCCTGAACGTACTCCAACACACCTTGGAATTCCCCATCTTCATTGTGCACTGCAGCGTAGGTGATGTGGACAAACTTACCTCGCGACTCAGACTTGAACCACATTTCATACTTATCTTTGCTTCCCTCACGAAGCCCCTTCATGATAGTCTTGACCTTGTCCAAGTACTTAGGCGGATGACAGAGTTCAACATTGCGCCCAACTTGGGACGGCGTCCGTTTGAAAATCATCTCATCAGCTGGCGTATTGTCATTGTAATACTGGAAAATATCGTCTTTATTGACAAAGGTAATCTCCATAGGGAGGTGATTGAGGATGAGATTGGCCTGCTCGACGGAGAGATAGCCATTGCCAAAAGCCTGTTGACTATGGCAGTCCAACACTGCTTCCTTTTCCTTAGGGGTAAAGGTAATGGTAAACTGTCCTTCTGGCGTATCAATAACCTGCTGAACTTGACCCTCTGCCGTATCTAGCTGTACAGGCTCCTCTTCACTCTTTTCCTCAACAAAACTCTGGCGTTCTGGCACCCATTTCTCAGACGGACGGATAATAGCATAGCCATAGGCGTCGCTCTCCTCTGCAATCTGAAGCCAATCATCTTGGGTAAAGGACTCAAGAAGAATCATGAGAAGGATGGACTCTTCCTTGAAAATCATACTTTCAAACTCTGTCGCAAAGGCTTCAAAAGTTTCCTTTACAGTGCTAATCGACACTTCTGGTAGTGACTTGGCTGTCGCTAAAGCTGTTTGAAAGAGTTCCCTAATCTGGTCATCCACTCCCCACATAACTTTGGGAGGTGAATCGTGTCCATAGCGCTCCATGATAGGAAAGAAAAGTTCTTCTTTACGTTGGTAATGAATATCAAATTGACCTACAAGTCCCATCTGACGCACCAAACCCTTACGCATCTCCGCCAGCATTTCTTCATCTTCCATAGACTCATAGGTATCTAACAATCTACGAATGCGAATCAAGGTCGCACGGAGAGCCAGATTTTCTTCTTTGAAAATCCGAACTGGGTGACCTGGATGCTCAGTATCCTCTACTTCGACACCTTTGATAGCATTTTTAAAAAGATTAGCATGGACATCGCAGAGTTCCATAACATCTTCAAAGGTGACACCTGAGTCTGAGTTCATCAGCTCGTGCTCCATGAGGGAAATCTCTATGGCTGAGACACCCGCAAAGGTCGCATCAAAGCGCTCTTGAACCGACTCAGGAGAAGCGCCATTGTGCAATTCTAACAAAATATCCCGTAGAATATGAATCCGTTCATCTGCCATTAGTCTAATCCAATCACTTCGTAGCCATTTGCTTCCAGCATGCGGACAATCTTGTCCATAGGAGTTCCTTCTAGCTTAGAACCCTGTTTAAGCGATACTTTGCGACCGATAGTATTACGCATCAAGGGATTAGCAAGGGGTTTAAAACCCAGCTCCACTAGGATTTCCAAGACTTCTGGATGCTTATCCACCACTTCTGCAACAGGAATTGACACATCGATGATATTGTCCATGACGACCTCCATGTATGTTCTAAAATGATTTTACTGCTTATATTATACCATATGGAAAGAGATTAAAAAACTAGCAGTACAAGACTTGCTAGTTCTCTGTGACTTGGATTATCATCTAAATAAGTTTAAAGAGCCAATCCAATATTTTAAATAATAGCTTGTAAAACAGCAATTGGACTGCAAAAGAGATGATCATCCAAAAGAATTTCACAATCCCAATAATCGGTTTGATAAAAATAATGGCAAGAAGTCCCCAGAAAAATTTCATTTTTTATCCTCTGGCTTAATGAGCCACCGAGCCGTATCCATTAACTTGTCAGCAATAAAAAGTTTTCCCAGACCAACAACGGCGTGGTCATCTTTCTTTATCGTTTTCATTACTTTTACACCTTGCATGGTCAAAAAGTAATTCCCATAAGTTTTAGCTAGAATTTTTATGAGTCCCATATTACTCTCCTTCGAGGATTTCAGCCTCTTTTCGGATTGTTTCAACATCTTCTTGATATTGAACTTCACTATAGTTGACTAGCTTGGACAATTCTTTCTGCAAGCTTTCCCCCATCGGTTTCATAGTTGCAAAGGTTAATCCTCCAGAAATGATACCTCCCAAGATAGGTATAAATTTCCCCATTCCTTTGGCCAACCCTCCCTTGGTCAGATTCACACCAAATATTTTTAAGACTTTTTTCAAAATAGGGTACCAAAGCGTCTTTGTTAAAGCTTTATTAGGTACTGTTTTCATTACCTGTTTGGCAATTGTTATACCACCAGCACGTAGCAAGGCAGCGGTTCCATTTACCCCCAACATGACGCCTAGATAAAGCAAGAGGGTATTTTGAGCATCTTCACTCAACTCATCGCGTGAAGCCCAAAGATCCTCATATCCATAAATATAACCTAATTCTTGAGCTAATTTTAAAGAAAAAGCATAAAATTGAGCTACATCCGCTGGTATGGTAATTGCCATAGCAAGCCCTCCAGGTAATCCAGCAACAACAGAAGTCCCACTCGCTAATAATACATTGTCCCGAATACAAGCATTAGCTACACGATCTAAGATTTCTTGAGATAGAAGAGTCGTTGGACCTTGTTCCAATAAGGTAGGAATATCTTTTGGATCCAATTCTTTGGAAAACTTATCCACTAAAAATTTCGAACGATCAACCTTAACAACAGGTAATTTCACCACTTGTTGCAATACTTGCATAGCTAACTCTTGTTCAGCCATATACAAACTCCTTTTACTTCTGTAAGTTATATTCTATGATAGCATACTCTTTTAAAGTATGTTTCAAATTCTCCTCAAAAATTTTCAAAAAATCCTTAGCAACTTATTTGTTAAAGATTTTTAATAGTCTTTGTAGAGACAGCTCGAATATTCAACTCCTACCTTTACAACATGATATTCTATCTGTGAACGATAGTCTATTATTGTTTTACCTAAAATGTTCCTTGAATACACACTAATACTCTTCGAAAATCAAATTCAAACCACGTCAGCGTAGCCTTACCGTACCCAAGTACAGCTTGCGGCTAGCTTCCTAGTTTGCTTTTTGATTTTCATTGAGTATAACTATGAGCTTTCGAGCTTCATCTTATAAATCCATAATTTCTTTTTTCTTTCGATCAAATTCTTCCTGGGATAGTATCCCTGCATCTAAAAGAGATTTTAGTTTTGTAAGGGCTTCGATTTGCTCATCTAATGATAGACTTGGTTTCATGGCTTTTTCATCTAAACCTTGTGCCATATTCATACCAAATATCATTCCAGCACTATCACCTAGACCATGTTGCTCCACTCCTGATGCAATTTTTTGTTGTGCTGCAATATTAGAAGATTTCTGCGATACATCATCATAAGCTTTTAAATTCATCTTATTTGATGAAAATTGTTTAACCAATTCCTTAGATTCTGGTGAGAACTCAATATTAGCAATGGCAACTTTTACAATCTCAAATCCAAAACGTTCTTTCCAAGTCCCTGCATACTGTCCATCATTTGATACCTGTTCCGCAAGAACTGCAGCTTGTGAGGGTAATTGTGAAATACGATAAGTTGTTGACAAGGAATTAAGTGCAACAATAAAAGATTGAAGAAACTCTGTCACTATTTGTGATCTAGCTTGAGCGCTATCAAAGGTATAATAAGTCACATTGGCAGGAAGAAAGTTTCTGATAAATTGCTTAGCATCTGTAATTTGGATAGAAAATGTTCCAAAAGCACGTACTTCTAAATCTGTCCCATAAAACAAATCATTATACATGACTGGACCGCGAGTCCCAAATTTAATATCACGAATTTCTCTCAAATTAACAAAACAAATCTGTTTTTGCTGATCACTTTGACCACCGAATCCAACACGATTAACAACATTGTCAAACAGTGACTTTTTCAATCCATCACCGTTAAAAACACTGCTCTCACCATTTTGGTATTCATATCCACCTGGTTCTGTAATAATTTCCTCGATACCAGACTGACTAAAGATAAAGGCAGCAGTATTTTCTGGAATAAAAATCTTGGATCCGTTCGAAATAACACCTACAGATCCCTTCGTATTGACACCCCTACCATTATTACTTTCTTGAACAATACCTGGACTTACAGCTGTATGTTCATCAAAAGCTTGAATTGTGATAATTTCTTTCCACTGGTCTGCAAATGTCCCACCAATAGAATCTGTGATGGCTTTTATCAACCCCATTTAATTGCCCCCTTATAAACTCTGCTCCATATCACAATAGGCACATCTTACTGTTTGCTTCACTTGACCTGACAAAGGTGCTCCACAAAAGCTACACTTGGTTGAAATCTTTTCTGGCTCTGCATCCTTAATCCCAAGCCCTGCTTTAAAAGTGTCAAATGTATCCTTAAATGTTTCTGCTAAAACATCTGCTCCAAACAAGCTACTATCCCCCAAGGTTTCAAAATTACTTGTATCACCTGAAATCAATTTAATAATGTTTCTAGCCCACTTGTCAGTATCCTTAGTATTATTAAATGCAAAGATAGCTTGTCCGCCATTATAATAAATTTCCAGCCGTTTCACACCATTGGTTTTGGTTACTGAAACTTGAGGTTTCCCTTCAAAAATTTTAATCTGGTTAATAGGAATGGTAACTTGGTCTTTTTTTCCTCCCCACAAACCTTTTTTGATATATATTAAGTGTAGATTCGTTAAAATTAATTCATCTGTAGACAAACCATTTTTCCCAAAACTCACATGGTCACTATTCATAACCATATATTCATGTGGCAATAATTTATAATCCATATTGAACTCCACTCTTCCTATTAAAGACTAGCTTTCCACTGCTCCACTTGTTCATGTAGATTATCACGATAATCTTTTAGAGTCTTAATCACTTCTTCTTTCCCTTGAATCGGTGCTTTCTTTAATGGACCATATTGTTTTTTCAAATCTTCCATTTCTTTTTTAGTGCTATCTTTTAGTTCTTGGATAGCAGCGCTATCTTCTAAAACAGTTCCTTTAAAAGCTTCGTCTGCTTCTGTATAGTAATTATCGATTATTTTCTCATTCATAATCAAGTAATCTTCATAGGTTTTTATAGACTCAATTGTCGTATCGCTAACATCTTGTGGGTTAAAATCGCTTGAACTGAGTTTTTCTTTTGCTTTAGCAAACAATCCTTTCTTTTCAGAACTACTAGATGAAGCTTCTGTTTGATTCTCACTAGAAGAGCTACTTGTTTTTTCAGAAAGAGAACTACAAGCAACTAGAGTAGAAACGGAAAGACATAGCAAAGCTAAACGACAAACTTTTTTTACATTATTCATTGATAGAATCTCCTTTTATTTATGAAATCATCATATCATATTTCCTAAAAAAAAAAAGCATTTTCTAATTAGATAACATTAAAAAATACAGAATCCCTTTTTTAAAAGAATATTTTTCCATTTCAAATTCCACCTATTTTCCTCCACCAAAAAAGAGGGTTGCCCCTCTTCTTAGTTCTTATCCAGATTGCGTAGCATTTCGTCAATCTTGTTTCCATATTCGATGGACTCGTCTTTGACGAAGGTCAAATCTGGGATTTTGTACAATTTCAAATTGCGACCAAGTTCACGTTTGATAGTACCAGTTGCTTTTTCAAGCCCGATTTGGGCTTTCTGATTATCTGAAGCAAGGTTACTCAAAATGGTGTAGTAAACCTTGGCAACAGACAAGTCACCTAGCATCTGAACATCTGTGATGGTCACGCCTTGGACACGCGGATCACGGACTTTCTTTTGCAAAATCTCATTGACTTCACGCTTGATTTCCATGCCCACACGATCCGTACGGAAATGATTTGCCATGATATTCCTTTCTCTACTTTGAACCAAAAGCTAGGCCAGCAGACCTAGCTATTTTTATTAGATAGAGGAACTAGAGCCATTTGAATCTAGGAAACAAGCCTTAGATAGAACTGAAGTTCATCAAGGCGCTGTTGACGACGAGTCAAATGAGCTATCGTTTCTCTATTATCTCTTGATTTCTTCCATGACGTAGGCCTCAATCACATCATCCATCTTGATATCATTGTAGCCATCGATCATCAATCCACCTTCACGACCGTTTGTAACTTCTTTCACGTCGTCTTTGTAGTGTTTCAAGCTTGCGAGTTCGCCATCATAGATAACGACACCGTCACGGATAACACGAACTTTAGAGTCACGGGTAACCTTACCGTTGATAACCATGAATCCACCGATAGTTCCGACTTTAGACACCTTGAAGGTTTCACGGATAACTGCTTCACCGATAACTTTTTCTTCGAATTCTGGGTCAAGCATCCCTTTCATGGCTTCTTCCATCTCTTCGATAACCTTATAGATAATGCTGTGGAGACGGATTTCCACATCGTCAGCTTCTGCTTGTTGACGAGCTTGTGGTGTAGGGCGTACGTTGAAACCAACGATAAAGGCATTTGAAGCTTCAGCAAGAGTCACGTCTGATTCGTTGATAGCACCAACCGCTGAGTGGACGATGGTTACTTTAACACCTTCCACATCAATCTTTTGAAGTGAGGCAGAAAGGGCTTCAACAGAACCTTGTACGTCAGCCTTAATGATAACGTTAACAGATTTGAGTTCACCAGCTTTAAGGGTATCAAAGAGATTTTCAAGGCTGACACGTTGAGTAGCTTGGCGTTGTTTCATGAGGGCACGTTTGGCACGCTCTTCACCGGCTGCACGCGCAGATTTTTCATCCTCATAAACAGCAAAATGGTCACCCGCCATTGGCGCTTCGTTCAAACCTGTGATTGAAACTGGTGTTGATGGACCTGCTACCTTAACACGACGACCAAGGTCGTTGGTCATAGCACGGACACGACCGAAGGTATTTCCGACAACGATTGGGTCTTGAACATTCAAGGTACCTTGTTGAACAAGAAGGGTTGCGACCGCACCTTTTCCTTTATCCAAGCGCGCTTCGATAACTGTACCGATCGCACGCACTGTTGGGTCTGCCTTGAGTTCTTGGATTTCAGCCACAAGAAGGACTGTTTCCAACAATTCTTCGATGTTTTGGTTGAATTTAGCCGAGATTTCAACAAATTCAGAATCTCCACCCCAAGCAGTTGACATGACACCATGCTCTGCCAATTCACCGATAACGCGTTCTGGGTTGGCACCTGGTTTATCAATCTTGTTGATAGCTACGATAATTGGAACGTTCGCTGCTTTTGAGTGGTTAATGGCTTCGATTGTCTGAGGCATAACCCCATCATCTGCCGCTACGACCAAGATGGTAATGTCGGTAACAGAAGCACCACGCGCACGCATTGATGTAAAGGCCGCGTGTCCTGGTGTATCAAGGAAGGTAATCTTCTTGCCATTTTCCACGATTTGGTAGGCACCGATATGTTGAGTGATACCACCCGCTTCACCTGTCGCAACACGAGAGTTACGAAGGGTATCTAGGAGGGTTGTTTTACCGTGGTCAACGTGTCCCATGATAGTTACAACTGGTGGACGCTCAACCAATTCATCTTCATTGAGATAACCATCTTCGACAAAGAAACGTTCGATGTCGGCATTATCCACTTCAACCTTTTGCTTAGCTTCGATACCATAATCCACCATGAGGAGTTCAATGGTTTCCCCATCCAAGGATTGGTTTTGTGTGGCCATGACACCCATCATAAAGAGTTTCTTAACGATTTCAGCTGGTTCACGTTTGATACGTTTTGCGATTTCCGCAACGGTCATACCATCTGTATACTCAAATTCTGTTGGCAATTCATGGAATTTACGCTCTGTAACAGGTTTTGGAGTCTGATTACGGTTGTTCTTGTTATTGCCTTTTTTATTCTTTTTGTTGTTATTCCAGTTACTATTCTTTTGATTTCTCACTTGATTTTGACTACTTCGATTCTTTTGTTGTTTTCTAGGACCATCTTCTTCGTGATCATAATCGTCACGATTTTTGTCTGGTCGAGCTTGTTTTTTACGACGTGTATCTACTGCAGGTTCTTTTTTCTCAGGGACGACTTCAACCACTGCTTGAACTTGCTGTGCTTGTTGCGCTTGTTCAGCTAACTTAGCCGCTTCTTCAAAGATTTCCTCTGGTTCCTTGCGTTTGTTAGCTTGAGCCAAGGCTTCTTTAGCCGCTTGATACTGCTTGAAGCGTTCCTCACTTGAACGCGCATACTCTGCATTTTGCTCTGCTTTTAGGGCTGCTGCACGGGCTTTAAAGTCAATACGTGGAGCCGCTTGATTTGAACGTTTGTCCTCTTGCTGACGGCGCTCATTTCTACGATTTTGCTGACCTTGCTGCTTCTTAGCTTGGTCATTAAAGCGACGATTGTCGCGGTTGCCTTGAGCTTGTTTTCCGCCATTACGGCCGTCATTTTTCTGACGGTTTCCGTTTTGTTGTTGGTCACGGTTATTGCCCTTATTTTGCTTGCGTCGTTCTGCCTGCTCTTTAGCACGTGCTTCACGCTCAGCCTTGAAATTACGACTTTGCGGTTTAGCCGCTACTTTTTCTGCCTTCGGAGCGACTGCCTCAGCTGGTTTTGCCTCTTCCTTGGCTACAGCTGGTTTAGCTGGTTCAGACTTTTCGGCTTTCTTTTCTGTACTTGCTTTTGGTACTGCAGGTTTTGCTTCTGCTTTCGGAGCAGCTGCAGGCTTAAAGCTGGCAGCGATTTTTGCAGCGACAGCTTCTTCCACACTTGATGAGTGGCTTTTCACATCCAAGCCCAACTCTTTTGCACGCGCTACAACTTCTTTACTTTCTTTTCCAAGTTCTTTTGCGATTTCGTACAATCTTTTCTTAGACAAATCATGTCCTCCTCTTCTATTCCATAAGAGACCTCATTTTCTTTGTAAATCCAGCATCTGTTACAGCCAAAACCTTTCTCGATTTTCCGACTGCTATGCTTAATTCCAGTGTTGAAAACACGGTTACAATTTCTACTTGATAATAATGACTTTTATCTTGAATCTTCTTGGTCAGATTGGGTCCAGCATCATGGGCTAGAAAGACCAACTTGGCCTTGCCGTCTTGAATGGCCTTGACCACCAATTCTTCACCCGATATAATCCGCCCTGCTCTCTGAGCAAGTCCCAAGAGATTGCTTATCTTTTGCTTATTCAAGTCCTAACTCTCTTCTTTTCACTTTGTGATCCACATAAGCGATCAACTCGTCATAAAAGCTTTCTTCCACTTCCATGCTAAAGCTGCGGTTAAAGACTTTCTTCTTTTTCGCCTCTAAGGCTTCTGCATTGTCTAGCTTGATATAAGCGCCGCGGCCATTGGCCTTGCCTGTCGGATCGATAAAGACTTGTCCTTCTTTGTTTTTGACAATGCGGAGCAAATCACGCTTATCAATCACTTCGTTAGACACGACAGACTTGCGCAAAGGGATTTTTCTCGTTTTCATCTTTCCCTCCTCTAGCAGCTTTTATTCTTCTACAGTATCGTTTTCTGCTTCCAAATCTACCGAACCAGCTTCTTCCATGGCTTCAAATTCGCTAGCAGACTTGATATCGATACGGTAACCAGTCAAGTGAGCCGCCAAGCGAACATTTTGTCCACGACGACCGATGGCAAGAGAAAGCTTGTTATCTGGAACAACCACCAAGGCACGTTTGCTATCGTTTTCATCAAAGATAACTTGATCAACCTCAGCAGGAGCGATGGCATTGTAGATAAATTCAGCTGGATCTGCTACCCACTCGATAACGTCGATATTTTCTTCGATTGGCACCATACGGTCGCTCTTGGCATCGTAACGAGCTGGGTGGAATTTGCTAGTAATTTTCTTGATATTAGCACCACCACGTCCAACGATTGTACCGATAGCGTCCACGTTTGGATTATGGCTACGAACTGCAACCTTCGTACGGTCACCAGCTTCACGAGCCACGCTCATGATTTCAACAGTTCCATCATAAACTTCAGGAATTTCTTGCTCCATCAAACGTTTGATCATTTCTGGATGGCTACGGCTAACAAAGACGTTGACGCCACGAGGGTTGTCTTCAACCTTGTAGACATAAACTTCAATACGATCATGAGAAGCAAAAACTTCACCAGGAATTTGGTCTTGTTTTGACAATTGGGCTTCGATGCTGCCGAGGTTGACATAGATAAAGCGGTTGTCAAAGCGTTCTACTGTACCAGACATGATTTCTTGCTCATGTTCTTTGTAAGTATTGTAAGTGATAGCACGTGTTTGCTTGCGCATTTTTTCCATGATGGTTTGTTTAGCAGATTGGGCTGCTACACGACCAAACTCAGCAGGTGCTTCTTCAAACTTGATTTTGTCTCCAAGTTCATAGGCTGAATTAATGGCAAGAGCATCTTTCAAACTGATTTCCAAACGGCTATCAAATACTTCATCAACAACTTCACGGACAGTATAAACTGTAAAGTCACCTGTTTTTTCGTTAAAGTCAATAGCTACGCTGTCTGATTGACCATAGCGTCTGCGATAAGCGGAACGAAGCGACTCTACTACTGCGTCGATGATATCTTCTTTTTTGATTCCCTTGTCTTCTTCCAAAATGCGGAAGGCCTCTAGCATTTCTTTACTCATGTTTTCTTCACTTTTGAATCCTCAAAAGCTATCCTTTCTTTTTCTATAATTTAACTGCTAAACGTGCTTTTGATACTAAACTGTATGGAATTTGGACAGTTTTCTTACGCGTCTTGTCCATATATTCCATGGTCAATTCATCCTCTTCGAAGGCCAACAAGGTTCCTTCAAAGACCTTTTGCTTATCGATGGCTTGGTAGAGCCCGACATGGATGTATTTCCCAACCGCTCCAGCAACGGCATCCTTGGTTTTTAAAGGACGTTCCAAGCCTGGACTGGTGATTTCTAGGAAATATTGTTCTGGGAAGGGATCTGGCTTGATGGTGTCTAGGACAGGACTGATAATTTCTGTCAAGTCTGCTGTGTCGTTCAAGGTAATTCCTTCAGGTTTATCTACAAAAATACTGAGAATCATGTCACTGCCAATCTTTCCATACTCGATATCCACGAGTTCGAAAGGCGCTTCTATGACAGGTTCTACAACTTCTCTGACTAATTCTACGATTGTTGCGATTGCGTCCACCTCCTCATAAGCAAGAGGCGAAGATATTTCCCCGCCTCACTTTCTCATATTCTTACCCTTAGTATATCACATTTGCTAACTTATGTAAAGCAAAAGCACTTATACAGCCTGATTTCAGGCTATTTCTTAAAATTCTGCCTCAACTCGGTAGATAACTTGCCCCTTGTTGGAGAATTTTTGCTCGTATTCTGTCATGACATTGCCTTCAAAATCACTGGCATGTAAATCAAGCCAAACACCATTGAGCTTCATGCCATACTGAGAAAAGCTCACTAGGCTGTACTCAAACAAGCCACGGTTATCCGTCTTGAAATGAATTTCACCATTTTCAGGTAAGATACGCTTGAAGGTATCCAAGAAGGTCTTATAGGTCAAACGACGCTTTTCATGGCGTTTTTTCGGCCAAGGATCTGAAAAGTTCAGATACAAACGATCAATCTCACCGTCTTCAAAGTAGTCAGTCAAGTCAGAACCATCTACCCACAAGAGCTTGATGTTAGGCACTCCAACTTCAAGCACCTTGTCCAAAGCGTAGCTCAAAACAGACTTTTGAATATCAATCCCGATATAGTTGATGTCAGGGTTCTGCTTGGCCATTCCTGAAACAAAGGCACCCTTTCCACTTCCAACTTCCACATGAATGGGATTGTCATTGCCAAACAGGTCCCGCCATTTTCCCTTGGATTCCAAGGGATTGAGAACCACATACTGGGGATTTGCCTCTAGTAATTCTGTCGCCCCTTTACGATTTCTAACTCTCATCTTCTCTTTCCATACTTGTCTCGGAAGTGACGCAAGCCATGAATCTCCCGATTAACATTTTCTAAATCTTGGTTCATATAATACTTGGAAATCTGGCTCAAGTAAGATAATTGACCGTACCAATACAATTTATTTAATACCGTTTGATTGTACTTGTAACCGTAGTAGGTTAACCACTCCTTCCACTGATGTTCTGGAATATAATGGCAGAGCATATGGGCCACATCAAACATGCGGTCGGTCAAGCGAACCGAATCCCAATCTACCAAATAAATCAAGCCACTATCTGTCTCAATCCAATTACTATGTCGTACATCTCCATGGACAATGGTCGCATAGTCCTCTCTAAATCCTGGAATAGTCTGACGTAAATCAGCCATCACTTCACTGATAAAATGATTTTTACGCAAAGCATCTGGAGCCGTTTCCTGCCAAGACTGTAGTAAATCTACAGGTGTTTCCATGGCATAGCCCAAACGACTCAACTGTGTCATCAACGGACGTGAGCGATGCAGACGGATTAAAATATTGACGATTTGCTTACGATTCATATCATAGGGGGTCAATATCTTGCCTGTCAACCATTCTTGAGCACACATATCACGCCCATCTGCCAAACGGCGACTCCATAATAATTGTGGAGCAATTTGTTCTCTAGCTAGACCAGGTAGGATTGGAGAGGTGTTCATTTTTACAAAGATACGCTTCCCATCAGGATAGCTACCCATATAAGCTTTGCCACTTTTCCCAGGTATGGGAGTCAGTGTTAGCTCATTATCACCCAAATCCATTTCTTTCCTCCGTATAAAGTTTCCTTACTATTCTACTAGTTTTTGGCCTATTCGTCAACCGCTCCACACCCGATTCTCAAAGAAAAGCCTCTGGATTGACTTGGGTATCATTGTAGAAAGAAAAGGCAAGCTCTTTCTTCTGCTTCCCTTTCATGATTTTTATAAATAATATAAGAGTGGCCAAGCATTGTAAAACATGTGAACTAGAGTAGAAACCCATAAGTTTTGGCTCTTTTTATAAGCAAAGCCCAGCAACAAGCCCCCAAGTAGATAAAAAATAAACGAAGGGACATTAGAAGGACCATGCATGAACGAAAAGAGAGAGGAAGTTAGCACAAGCCCTAACCAAGAATTGTCAAAAACCGCACCTTGAAGAAGTCCTCTGAAAATGAGTTCCTCCTGGATGGGGCCAAAAACTGAGGAAGTCAAAACCAAAGACAGGGAAATTCCTCTGCGGACTTCCGCCAAGTGTTGAACTCCCGCGCCAGAAGAAATAGCGAAGAAATGAATATAAACCAGCGTCTCAAGCAGACTTAGAAGAAAGATTGTAATGAAAAGCAAAATGTCTTTCTTGCTTAACATCCCAAAAGAAATCATTTCAAATTTTCTAGCATAAGCAACACTCATCGAGGTTACAAGAAGACTTACAATAATCAGTGCAGGCTCATTTTGAAAAAAATCCCCGTGGTTAATCGTATAAGGAACTGTAATGACGATTATTAGTACTAAAAATCCAAAACAAAAGGCATGAAATTTGTCAAAAAACTCCATCAAATTATCCTCCTCACCAAACAGACTTCCTACGCGTCATCCTTGAGCTCTAACCTTTCCAAAACAAACCATTTTAACAACCAAAAACCGACCACATAGCCAGCTCCTAAGAATATAGCCATTAAAGATAGCATGGGATTCAGAAAATAAAACATCACAACAGATACAAAGGTTAGCACAAAAACATTAAAGGCAATGGTGTCAGAAGCCAAGACCAGAATATAAGGTGTCAACCAGTCTAAGGTTTTTGAATCTAGGAAAAATAAGTGTTTATACATGATAACCTCCTCTATGGCTGAAAAGCAAGCCTTTGGTTTTTTTACCCCAAGACCCTATGTAGAAAAGTGAGCAAAAATGGTAAGTTTGCGATGATATTATTAACAATATGAATCGAATAAGAAGGATAGATACTCTTAGTATAACGTGTTAGACAGGCAAATAGACAGCCCACTGCCGTATAGACAAAAATATCTGCCAGACTTGGCAAGCTAGAAAAGTGGGGCAAGGCAAATAAGAATGACGGAAAGAGAAGATCCAGCCCCCACCTCGAATTCTTAAAGAAGGCATGTTGAAGCAATCCCCTACATACCAATTCTTCCATCAGAGGTCCTAGTACGATTAAGGTTAGGTAAACACCAAACTCCGCAAAATTTGTCTCACTATAAGCAATAAACAAATTCCACCCTTCATTGGTTCCCTGAACGTGTTTAGCTGTCAGATAGTTAAAGCAGATAAGCACAACAGCTGCTAACACCGTCAGAACAGAATAGCTCAACCACTTTTTCCTAGGGATACGAAAGAGATAAGCATGGCCCGACCTGACCAAAATCCAAACCATCAAGCCGATAAAGAGAAGGCTGATGATGTTTCGAATCCAGATAATATTTCCTACCCAAGACGAGAACTCCCAATAATTGCTCCAAAATTGGTGCGTCCAAGACAGTCCGAAAAACAGAAACAAATAAGAAAGAATTGCACTCGTTTTGAAAAGAATAGAGTGTCTTTTCATATAAATCCTCCTACTATCTACAAGACAGGATGGCTCCCCTTGTCAGGCTCTACTGCTGTAAGATTAAGAAGACAGTTTGTTCTTTTTAAGGATAACCTGACTACTAGATAATAGATACATTAAGGCATTAAAGACAATGAAAATATGTCCATAGAATAAAATCAACCTCGCATCCAAACCAAGATAAAGTTTGATTATCAAAAAGATGAGCAAAAGAATTTGAAACCATAAGGTTTTTCCAAAAATAAATTTAAAGCGATTTCGAATGTCTACTTCCTTGATTTTTACCGCCAACCCTTTATTGGCAAGAAGGAAAACTCCTGCCTCAAACAAACCACTGTAAAGAACAAGCCACCCAATCGATACGATAGAGATTTGTAAAAATGTCCCTAAAAGAATATCCAACACACTACTCAAGAAAATAACAAGAAATAGTCTGTATTTCATATATATAAGCGATTAGTTGTTGATAGAATTCTGTTTCTGAAATACCTCTATACAAACAGATAATAGACATAAAGCCTGTCAAGCCGATGAACATGAGTTGATTGGTTCTAGGACTAACCAAATCATCATTTACTTATATTTAAGAGTATCTCTTTTATGTTAGTGTATGTTAACACTAAAAAACAAGTTAGGCCAATAATATTTAAAATGAACAATAACGGGGTTAAGTCTCTAAAAAAATTATCTACTGACACTACAAGAAATACTATACATATTATAGTCGAAACTATCTTTTTCTTATCCATAATTATTTACTCCTTTCCTAACAAATCCAGCTTATCAATCAAGAGCGATTTTTAACATAATGTAGCAGCACCCGTTGCAACTTTGACAATTTCAGTATAGCACTATTTGTTAAAGTTTTTCATCCAAATCTTGAATAGTCATCGAGACATCTTGAATTGTAAAAACTTCATTAGCCCCTACTTTTTATAATACTTCAAGCCCCAAATAAGCAGAAGCATGATAATCAAGCAGAGAATAGCACCAATGTAGGCAATCAATTGCTGATAGGATTCTCCTGCTGTGATACCTCTATACAAACAGATAATAGACATAAAACCTGTCAAGCCGATGAACATGAGTTGATTGGTTCTAGGACTAACCAAATCATCATCTTCAAACTCTCTTATCCTCATCTCCCTAGTGAGGTAAACAGTAACCAAAATCGAAGCCAAGTTAATAACCACTAAAAGAAATTGGAAAACCAAGGAAAAATTTAAAAACTGACGAGATAGAAATAGATAAGTAGAGACAAGCAAGGGCAACTGACCTAAGAACAATCTCGCAAGGAAGATGTTCCGTTTTTTAGCAAGAAAAGTTTTCATTTCTTTGCTCCTTTCTTTTTAGTTAAAGCAAGATAAATCATAACCGCAATCATATAGGCTATAGTATAAAATAGCTGATACCAAGCACTCTCCCTAAGCGGATATAGAAAGATGGACATGATTAGATACAAGATGAAAATGACAAGTATTTTTTTCTTCATAAGATTTCCTCCTAAATGTTTGTTGAGCTAGAACCTTTACACTATTAGTATAGCACTTATTTTGACCTTGGATCACTCAAATCACGAATGGTCATCAAAACATCTTGAATTGTAAAAAATTTAAAAAGCAAGCATGAAAAACATACTTTCCTCTTTATATTGTATTGATACCAACTTGTTTGTAGACTTTTCATCCTGCTATCACATATCATTTTGACAGGCGAAACAAAATTAAAGAAACTCCCCTGTAAATTAAGCTAGCAAATACAGGGGAGAAATTTATTTTTTAGAGGGTACTATCTGTATCCTTTTTGGGAGATTTTGAAAATATTTTTCTAATTAAATCATCCATATAAGGACCAAATATACCAACTACTAAACCAATAATAAAACTTTTAAAATCCATAATTACCTCCAAGTACACAAGCTCAAGTCTTTAAGCAACCATAATAGCCAATTGTAACATTGTTTTTGCATTCACGAGGAATACCTCTTTTTACTTTCGTCCTATTACAACCTTAATAAGGTTAGTATACTACTATTTTTTAAAATTTTCCATCCAAATCATAAATGGTCATCAAAACATCTTGAATTGTAAAAAATTTAAAAAGCAAGCATGAAAAACATACTTGCCCTAGGGGAATTTAACAATGTGAAAATACAAAATAGAAAGCTATTCACCCTTACTTCCTTCTGTTCTCATATATTCTCATAATCGCAACAAGGATACAGGCTGTCCCACCTGCCAAAACCAGAAGAGTAATGATAATGTTGAGAATTTCAGGCGTCCTCTCTATTCTGTTGACAAGACGGACTAAGGACAATACTGTCAATAAGAGTAAAGCTACTGACCCTGTCCGAATTAGAGAAGTCAGTCGGTTCTCAACCGCATATAAGAATGATGGTAACATAACACAGGCTATAGCAATCACAAACAGATTACTCCCCGTTTCTTCTCCCTTATTCACCACGGAAATCATGAGAAGATTCGATGCTATGATTAACGTAGAACAGATGATAAAAAAGGATTTCTTATTCATTTAATATACCTCGCATACTATAGTATTTTAATTGATGACTTTGGGCAGTACTTCTTTCAACAAATCTTCTAATCATCAACTGACATCGAGTGAATTGTTAAAACCTGACGAAAGACTTGATTTTGGCAGGTGGTATTGAGACTGGTATTGGGATGGCTTTCCACAATTTTCATGACGGTATAGAGACCAACTCCTCTCTCCTCCCCTTTAGAACTTGCTCCAAAGGAGAAGATTTCAGAAATATCGATGCCCTCTTCTTTGATGGAGTTTTCGATGATAAAGGTCTCCTGTGCCCCATTTTTTAAAAAGGCGATTGAAACATGAGGTTGACAGGCTTCTACACTAGCTTCAATAGCATTGTCACAAAGGATAGACACAATGGTTAGAAAATCAAGCAAGCTCATCCCCTCGACCTGAATCTCCTCTGGAACTTCGACATTAAAGACAATCTTCTTATCTCTGGCTTTTAGAAATTTCCCTGCTAGGAGACTTTTGAGGGCTTTATCACGAACATTCACGAGTCGTCCAAGGTCATATTTATTGTCCTGCAATTTTTCACTGGAATCCTTTAAGACGGAGTCGTAGACCTCTTTTATCTGCTCCATATCCTCCTCTTCGATGCCCAGACGTAAGCTGGTTAAGAGGTTAGTGTAGTCATGGCGAAAGCTCCGGACTTCCTTGTAAAGTTCCTCTATATGCCGACTATATCGCTCCATATCTCTGTAGCGCAAGGCCTGCTCTTGGTCCAATCTCTCATGGAGTTTGTCCTTCAAATAGGTATCCAGTTTCTTGATAATCCCCATAAAAAAGAGCAAGTAAAACACTAGAATCAGATGGCGAACAGTCGTTGATTGAATACCTTGTTCATATTCAAAGAAAGACAGACTTTGCATCACTAGATAATAAGCCCCCATTATCCAGTTAATCCTGGTCAGGGACTTTTGAAAACCTTTATCGAGAATCTCCTTTCTCAAGTTAGTGAAATCATAGTCCAACCATTTCAAAAAGACTAAAACTATGAAGCAAACGAATATCGTCATCAATAAAAAGATAGGATTGCTACCTTTATCTACAATTTCTTGTCCCCAAAATGGAAGCACAAAATAGGAGACCCCTCTATAAAAGAGATTCACCAATATAATTGGAAAGAGACCATAAAAGAAAAGGAGTTTTTTAGGAAGCCCTCTTAACAGTAAGAAAGACAAACCTATACCGTACAAGGGTTCCATAAAATAAGATAGATAATCATTTCCTACTATATAGCTAATCATTACAAAAACAACTGCCAAAAGTAGCTTAAAAAGAAAGGCCTTAAAAATTCTCTCAAAATTGAGACCAATTCCATCTACCTTAAAGAAAATAACAATTTTTAGCCCATTAGTAATAAGCGTATACAATAATATCCAAGCAATATTCATAAACTCTCCTAGCTCAATGCAAGTTATTGATAGCTTCAGATACTTCCCTGACCTTATAACGCGCGATTAGACAGCTTCCACCATTGGGAAAGAAAAGGAGTTTTTCTTTCTTATCCAAACGAACCACATTGGCAGGATTGATGAGAAATGAGCGGTGGCACTGCAAGAGACGAGGTTCCTGCTTGAAAACCTCCTCTAAACTCGCCGTAAATTCCAGCCTGTCCGTCTTGGTATAGAGAATAACACGATGGGCTCTGGGCGATGTTTCGAGATAATAAACCTCTTTAAAAGGATACTGGAATTGGGCAAATTTTGATTTAAAGTAAAAACAATCTTCCGCCAGACTTTTACTATCTTGACTATTGGCATAGAGGAGGGCTGTCTCGATACGAGATTCAAACTCCTCTGCTGACAAGGCCTTATCAATGTAGTCCAGAGCAGACACTTGGTAGCGAAAAGACAGGGGCATAAACTCTGAGTGAGTCGTCACAAAGACGATGAGAGCATAAGGATCCCAATCCCGAATCTTTCTAGCCACTTCCAGACCCTTCATCTCCTCATTTCGAATCTCAATGTCCAAAAAGAATAGTTGATGGGCTCCCTTCTCATGCACCTCTGCCAGCAGCTGGTCTGGCTTGCCAAATACCTCAAAAGAGCTAGGAATGATCTGATGTTCTTGCAAGAGTTTCTCAATCGTCGTTTCAATCCTAGTCTGTTGGGAAAAATCATCTTCTAAAACAAATATTCTCATCTTCTTACTCTCCTTGTTTCGATTTCTTCCTAAAAAGAGAATAGCAAAAATACTATGATACAAGCCCACCAAATCCTAAACAGACCTTTAACGCTCCTGAAGGGTAGCTTGTTCCTCAAATAAGCATGATAATCTTACAACTATTTTATCATAAAATCTTAACAGTACCATTCAGGAAATTTCAAGAACAATTAAAGATTTGATGGTGAAAAAGGAGATAAAAGTGATAGACTGACAGTATCAAAATACAGTTGCTAGAACCAAGACTAGCACCCAGATTAGAGGAGGAATTCTCATGACAGATACAGACCCCATCAAAAGAGCTCAGACTTTGATTACTGACTTAAACAAAGCCTACCAAGCATGCAAACAGGCAACCGCTGACGACGTCCGCTTTCAGGAGCAATTAAACTCTATTCTTGGCTTTCTAGCTAAGGCTGAAACAGTGGATAATCGAGTCTTGATTGAACTGGAAAAATTCTACCAGACTTCCAGTCTTCTCATGGGACTCAGCGCTCTCAATCCAGACGCTCCAACTCGCGCCGCTTGGCGGACCTATGACCGCTTCCACTTTGACCAAGTCAAGACCAAGTTGAGTCTCTACGGACCAACCATTATCCTGTAGAAAATAAAAGAAGTTGAGACAAACTGAACTCAACTTCTTTTTTAGTGTCATATAAGAAATGTTAGTCCTGCATCTGACGTTTTACCTGATAAGGTAGGTACAAAACTAGTAAAACCAAACCAGCTCCCAGTAAGGCTAAAAGGGCTAGTTTTTCTTGGAAGGTAATCAACCCAACAACTAATTCCACTACTAAGACCAAACTGGTCAATCCTCTGACCACTGCCTGCAAGCCTTTTTCCTTTTGCCCCTTGTCCAGCGGAAAGAGTTGGGTCAAATACTGGTAGTCAAAGGCATGATAGAGGGCCAGCAACTGGAAGAGCAAGAGGTAGTTAAAGAGAACTACCACTGCTGTCGCAATCCAAGCTTGCTCAATAAAAACCTGTGCCAGCAAGGAAAGTAAGAGCAAACGGAGACTGAGAGCAAAGAGGTCTCCATTTCGCAGATAAGAACGCAGATAGAGATTTTGCCAAATCTTCCCAGGCACCTTCTGAACAGTATTTAGGATAAAGTCCAGATAGGCACGACGCTTGACACTGTTTGAAATTCCCTTTACCTGCGTAAAGAGGGCAAAGAAACGAAGCAAGACTTGCTTGCGCTTGCTTTCTTGGGAAATGACATAGTCCCAGTCTAGTCCAGTTTCAGTGAAAAATTTGCTGGCCTTTTGACGAAAGAGGAAATATTTTCCTACCCCCAATAAAAGCACATAGACCAGAAAAACTGGCAAGCCATAACCCATGGCTAAAAATAAGGGCGCAAATAAAAGCAAGAAAAGGGTCTGTACAAAGAGCCAAAAGACTAGGGAAATGCCAGTTTGACGCTTGAGATGGAGTTTGATTTCCTCTTCTCCGACCAAGAGAAAGAGCTTGTCTGGAGCCTCCATATAGGTGGCAATTCCTCCCCAAAGCAAAAGTAAAACAGACGTAATTCCTACAAATAAAAGGATAGGCCAATGATTTTCAGGAAAATGTTGTAAGAGTTGACTGTATTGGTAGGCTAGAAAGCCCAGCAGAACAAGCAGGAACAAGACAAAGTGGTCATTGAGAACATAGCGCAAATAACCAAGACACTCCTTACGAAAAGCCTGCTTTCTCTTTAAAAACAAGTCTTTCATAGCTCCTCCTCTTTGGTCAGAGCCAAGTAAATATCATTCAAACTAGCCTCAGGCATATCAAAGGCTTCGCGCAGTTGCGCTAAATTCCCCTTGGCACGCACTTCCCCTTTGTGAAGAATGACAAAAGCATCACACATCTTCTCAGCCGAATCCAGCACGTGGGTACTCATGAGAATGGACTTGCCTTTTTGCTTTTCCACTTCCAAAAGCTGAATCAAGTCCGCAATAGCCAGCGGATCAAGACCAAGGAAAGGCTCATCCACGATGAAGAGACTCGGATCCACCACAAAAGCACAGATAATCATGACCTTTTGCTTCATCCCTTTTGAAAAATGAACAGGGAACCAATCTAATTTCTGGTCCAGACGGAACATTTTTAACAAAGGTTCCACTCGATCAAAAGCCACTTTCTGGTCAATACCATAAGCCATAGCAACCGTTTCGATATGCTCTCTGAGGGTCAATTCCTCATACAGACTAGGTGTCTCAGGAATGTAGCCAATCTGCTTGCGGTAGCTAGTCGCGTCTTCTTGCAAGGTCAAGCCATTGATATTGATGGAACCACTATAAGGTGTCAACAGACCGATAATCTCATTGATAGTCGTCGATTTACCAGCACCATTGAGACCAATCAAACCGACCAACTGCCCACTTTCAACAGTAAAGGACACATCTTTCAAGACAGGGACATGAACATAACCACCTGTCAGGTTTTTAATTTCTAACATATTTTCTCCAAATCTGGTATAATGTAGCTATATTATATCAAAATTCAATACAGTAGAGGTAGATTTTATGTCAGATTGCATTTTTTGTAAAATCATCGCAGGGGAAATTCCTGCTTCAAAAGTATACGAAGATGAGCAGGTTCTTGCCTTTCTTGATATCTCTCAAGTGACACCAGGACATACCTTGGTCGTGCCAAAAGAACACTATCGCAATCTTTTGGAAATGAACGCTACTAGCGCCAGCCAACTCTTTGCCCAAGTACCAAAAGTAGCTCAAAAAGTCATGAAAGCTACCAAGGCTGCTGGTATGAATATCATTGCCAACTGTGAAGAAATCGCAGGACAAACCGTCTTTCATACCCACGTTCACCTCGTGCCTCGCTACAGTGCAGACGATGACCTCAAGATTGATTTTATCGCCCACGAACCAGACTTTGACAAACTTGCTCAAGTTGCTGAAACTATCAAAAACGCCTAAGGAGTTGCCATGAAATTATCCAACCTACTGTTATTTGCAGGAGCTGCAGCTGGAAGTTATCTGATCACAAAAAATCGCCAAACCATCACAGATGAAGTCTTGAATACCACTGACCGCGTTCAAGCTATCAAGGATGATGTGGATATTATCCAAAACAGCCTGCAAATCATCGACCAACAAAAAGAACTCATCAAGGAATACCAAGAAGACCTGACTTACAAGTTTAAGGTCTTGGAAAAAGATATCCAGACTAGACTAGCTGTGATCAAAGAAACACAGGAACTTAAAGATAAGTAAAAAGAGCCAATCGGCTCTTTTTTAAAAGGTAAACAAGTTATATCCCATCAACTATACATCATAATTTAGAAAACTCATACTCAATAAAAATCAAAGGGCAAACTAGAAAGCTAGACGCAGGTAGTACTTGAGTACGACAAGTCGACGCTGACGTGGTTTGAAGAGATTTTTGAAGAGTATCATTCACCGTTTCATAACTAAATCGAAGACTTTCCCAGACTTTCCGCCGTAATGAAAACACCTGAAATAGCTTGGTTTCAGGTGTTCGGAAACTTTGAGACCTAGGCTCAAAGTTTAGGTATGGAACTTCGAAGAAGGGCGCTACCGTCCGTCATTACTTAAGGAAAGTCTTAAAAAATCTATAAACAAAAAGAGCTCATCGGCTCTTTTTACTTTATTCTCCATCAAAGGCATCTTTAATATGGTCAAAGAAGCCTTTTTTCTTTGGATTGACTTTTAAATCACCTGCAGCTGCGAATTCTTTCAAGGCTACTTTTTGACGGTCGTTCAAGCCTGTCGGTGTTACGACATTAACGGTAACGTATTGGTCACCAACAGCACCACCACGAAGACTCGGAGCTCCCTTACCACGTAAACGGAATTTCTTACCAGTCTGAGTTCCCTCTGGGATAACCAATTCAACATCACCGTGAACAGTTGGGATATCAACTGTATCACCAAGAGCGGCTTGGACAAAGTTGAGGTTGAGATTGTAGAAGATAGTCGTGCCTTCACGTTCAAACTTGTCGCTGGCTTCCACAGAAACTACTACATACAAGTCACCGTATGGTCCACCATTAAATCCTGCTTCACCCTGACCGGCTAGGCGAATTTGTTGACCAGTTTCCACACCAGCAGGGATTTTTACATGTACACTATGGGCTTGTTTTTCATGACCTGTTCCGTGACAAGTTGTACATGGATCTTTGATTTCTTTTCCGCGACCATGACAGACATCACAGGTTACTTGGCGACGCATCATACCAAGCGGAGTCTGTGTATCGACGTTAATGACACCAGCACCATGACAGCGTCCACAAGTGACTGGACTTGTTCCTGGCTTAGCACCTGAGCCATTACATGTACGACAGCTAGCTTCACGGTTATATTTGACTTCTTTTTCAGCTCCAAAAATAGCTTCTTCAAAGGTCAAATTCACACGGTATTGGAGGTCATCCCCCTGACGAGGAGCATTTGGATTGCGTGAAGTACCGCCTCCGCCGAAGAAACTTGAGAAGATATCTTCAAAACCACCGAAGCCACCTGCCCCGTTGAAACCGCCAGCTCCACCACCGAAGCCTCCAAATCCACCATTGGCGCCTGCAGCACCATATTGGTCATAGGCAGCCCGTTTTTGGTCGTCACTCAAAGTCTCATATGCTTCTTGAACTTCCTTGTATTTTTCCTCAGCACCAGGCTCCTTGTTGATATCTGGGTGGTATTTTTTAGAAAGCTTACGATAAGCCTTTTTGATCTCGTCTGCCGAAGCGTTTTTTGACACCCCCAGACGATCATAAAATTCAGTATTGTTCATACAAGATACCAAGACCGTAAAATTCGACTGAAAAATAGGAAATCTGACGCTGGAGCGATGCTCCTAGGCAGATTTATCTTTTTTCCGAGAATTTAGGTCGGGTTCAATTCCTTTCTGTTATATTGAGTAAGAAATATGGGAACCCGTGTTCAATTCCCTGAACACCATTGTTCCTTTCTATTGATATTTTGAATCAAACTTCGATTTAGATCGGGTTCAATTTCTGTATGTCATATTGATGAGACAAACCCCAAATAAATCAGGTTTAGGTCCTTTTTATCGAAAAACAGAGGCTGGGTTGCAACCTCTGGATTTCTTCCTATCATTACGACGTTCAAGTTTTAAAAATCAAACTAGTAATGCTAAATCGAGCACTCCCTAACCTCTTGGTGAAAAAGACAAATCTTCCTAGAAACTAAAGTTTCTGCGTCAGATTTCCTATTTTCACTGTGAGGTTTTAACGGGCTTTGCATCTTATTTTTCCGTAAACTCTCCGTCTACGACGTCATCGCCTGCGTTTCCTGTTGCTTGTGTGCCTTCTGCTCCTGCTTGAGCTTGTTGGGCTGCGGCGGCTTGTTCGTAAAGTTTAACAGCAAGTCCTTGAGCTTTTTCGTTCAATGCTTCAAGTTTTGCTTTCATGTCGTCCAAGTTGTTGTCTTCTTGCGCTTTCTTAAGGTCATCAAGGGCAGCTTGGGCAGCGTCACGTTCTGCGTCGAAGCCTTTGCCTTCAGTTTCCTTGATTGTCTTTTCAGTCGCAAAGATCGCTTGGTCTACTTCGTTACGAAGGTCAACTTCTTCTTTACGTTTTTTATCTGCTTCAGCATTAGCTTCTGCATCTTTCATCATGCGGTCGATTTCTTCGTCAGTCAAACCTGAGTTAGATTGGATGACAATAGTTTGTTCTTTTTGAGTTCCAAGGTCTTTGGCCTTAACAGACACGATACCGTTCTTGTCGATGTCAAATGTTACTTCGATTTGAGGAATTCCACGAGGTGCAGCTGGGATATCTGTCAATTGGAAACGTCCAAGAGTCTTGTTATCTGCTGCCATTGGGCGTTCACCTTGAAGAACGTGGATATCAACGGCTGGTTGGTTGTCTGCCGCAGTTGAGAAGACTTGTGATTTAGATGTTGGAATAGTAGTGTTGCGGTCGATGAGTTTTGTGAATACACCACCCATTGTTTCGATACCAAGTGACAATGGTGTTACGTCAAGAAGGACAACGTCTTTGACATCACCAGTAATCACACCACCTTGGATAGCCGCACCCATAGCAACTACTTCATCAGGGTTTACTGATTTGTTTGGTTCTTTACCAGTTTCAGCTTTAACAGCTTCAACAACGGCTGGGATACGAGTTGAACCACCAACAAGGATCACTTCGTCGATTTCTGACAAGCTCAAACCTGCATCCGAAAGGGCTTGACGAACTGGAACTTTTGTACGTTCTACAAGGTCACGAGTCAAATCGTCAAATTTCGCACGAGTCAAAGTCATTTCCAAGTGAAGAGGTCCAGCCTCACCTGCAGTGATAAATGGCAAGCTGATTTGAGTTGAAGTCACACCAGAAAGGTCTTTCTTCGCTTTTTCAGCAGCATCTTTCAAACGTTGCATTGCCATCTTGTCAGTAGACAAGTCAATACCGTTTTCTTTCTTGAATTCTGCTACCAAGTGATCGATGATTTTTTGGTCAAAGTCGTCACCACCAAGTTTGTTGTCCCCTGCAGTTGACAATACATCGAAGACACCGTCACCCAATTCAAGGATAGAGACGTCGAATGTACCACCACCAAGGTCAAATACCAAGATTTTTTCTTCTTTGTCAGTCTTGTCCAAACCGTAAGCAAGAGCGGCTGCAGTTGGTTCGTTGACGATACGTTCTACTTCAAGACCAGCGATTTTACCAGCATCTTTTGTTGCTTGACGTTGAGCATCGTTGAAGTAAGCTGGAACTGTGATAACTGCTTTAGTTACTTTTTCACCAAGGTAGTCTTCAGCGTAGCCTTTCAAGTATTGAAGGATCATAGCTGAAATTTCTTGTGGAGTATATTCTTTTCCGTTAGCAGAAACTTTTTCAGAAGTTCCCATTTTAGATTTGATAGAGATGACTGTATCTGGGTTTGTAACTGCTTGGCGTTTTGCAGCATCACCAACGATGATTTCGCCGTTTTTAAATGATACTACAGATGGAGTTGTCCGATTTCCTTCTGGGTTTGCGATGATTTTACTTTCAGTTCCTTCAAGAACTGCAACTGCTGAGTTTGTTGTACCTAAGTCAATACCGATAATTTTAGACATGTGTTTTCTCCTTAAATTTTATATTCTATTTTTCTTTTAGATACTCTTCTTAAGTGGCGGCGCCGTCAGAGCTTGACTCGTCAATCTCTTTGACTAAACTTTGAGCCTAAGGTCTCAAAGTTTTCGCAAATAGCGCCACGGCGAAGAGTATCGTCTTTTGTTCGCTTCGCTCACTATTGCAAAGCTGAACTACTTTTTTATCTTTCTTTCATAGTTTATTGTCGTTTCGGACAAGTTTTCTATTATGTATGTTACAACCGTCAGAATTGCCTAGTTGTAAACAACTACCATGGCTGGGCGTAGGATGCGGTCATGGAGTTTGTAGCCTTTTTGGAAAACTTGGGCGATGGTATCTGCTGGGTGTTCATCGTCTGCTGGGAGAGTTTGGATAGCCATGTGGTAGTTATGGTCAAATTCGCCGTCAGCTGCGATTTCTTCGATTCCTTCTTCTTTCAAAGCGTGAATCAAGCTTTCTTGCACCATTTCCAAGCCCTTCTTCACATCATCTGTCAAACCTTCAACTGCGAGTGCACGCTCAAGGTTATCCAAAGAAGGGAGAATCGCTTTTGCCAAATCCTGGCTACGATAACGTTGCAAGTTTTGACGCTCTTCATTGGCACGGCGTTGGATATTTTGCATTTCCGCATGAGCACGAAGGTATTTGTTTTCGTACTCATCTGCACGTTCATTTGCCAAGTCCAATTCAGACTTCTCAGGAGTTGTTTTTTCTACCGTTTCCACAACTTCCTCTTCTTGGACTTCTTCTACTTCTTCATTTTTTATATCTTGGGCCATTTTCGCCTCCTTTAATGATTTCAATCTTAATGTACTTCGTAATGATTACTGCTGAGGTAGCGGTAAAAATCTGTCAACTTCATGGTCAAAACACGATTGACTACATTGACTTGGTTGATTAGCTGTTGGTAATCCAGATTGACTGGACCGATAATGGCTAGAATTCCAACTCCCCGATAAGGAATGAGGAACTTGCTACTAATCACCGCTAGGTCAGCTAGACAGGACTCTTGACTGTCTGCAACACGGACGTTTTGCATCTGATCTTCACGCAACCCCTCACGAATCTCCAGAGCCACCTTTTGCGGTTGGTCAAAGAACTGATAGGCTGCTAGATTGGCAAAATTCAAGAGATTAACCTTACCCGCCACCACAATATTTTCGTTGAACATTTCCTTAAAGATGTGTTCAAAGAGATCAATCACATTATCCGTTGTTGTAAAGTAACGCTGGATAATCTGCGGAATCTCCGTCCGAATCTTGTAGTGAATATCTAGAACGGTGTAGCCGAGGAAACGTTCCTGAATGATGCTCTTCAGTTTCAGCAAATCCTCCTGCAAGAAGTTCCTTGGAATCAGAAACTGACTGGTAACCGTTCGAGACTCGTCTAGGGTAAATACCGCCAAGGCTGTATGTTGCCCCAGAACAACAATATCAAAGGCTGTCAACCGTTGCCTGCTGGGCTCAACATCCAGAGCCACTACCGTACAGCCACTCAAGTCTGTTAGTAGATTAGCAGCCTCTTGCAGAATATCCTCAAGCTTGAAAAATTCCTGATCAAAGGCTTTGACAATCTCATAAACCTCATTTTCAGCCAGTCGGTCAAAATCCAGTGAGTGTTTCACATAGTACTGAAAACCAGCAACACTTGGCATCCGACCGCTTGAAGTATGAGCCTTCTCAAGCAGACCTTGCTTTTCTAGAGCCGCCATGTCATTACGAATGGTTGCACTGCTAGAGTTAATAGACTCTTGCAAGGCTTTAGATCCGACAGGTTCGTGCGTTTTGGTAAAGATGTCAATAATCAGATTTAAAATATCCTGCTGACGCTCTGTAACCACCTCATCACTCCTCTCTGTCTGATCGATTAGCACTCAACATACTCAAGTGCTAACTCATGATTCTATTATACACCCTTAAAAGAGAATGTCAAGATAAAAACTCAAAAAATTAGCACTCTTTTGCCAAGAGTGCTAAAAATCGGTCTGAAGACCGAGAAACTCACCTTCCATCTACTTGATATTTCCTTTTTAGTCTGAAATAACCATAGATTAGATAAGAAATCATAAAGGCATATAGAACAAAAATGACAAAGAAAGGTTGCGACAGTTCTTCTCGAAACAAACTCATACAAACAACAAGACCACCTAAGAAAGCAGCTGCACATGAACGAAGTCTATATCGCATAACTTCCCATCTGAGCCCCTTACTCATATAGACTTGATCCTCTGGAAGTAAATCAGAAGCCGATTTACGAAGAATCGAACAAGAACCTGCTCCTATCAATTCCCAACCTCTATTTCTACAATCTTGCAGTTCATGCTTATATTTTTTAAGAAATCTAGAATCATATATATAGTAGATGACATCGTCTGGTTGACATTGGTCAAAATAGAAAAAACCAAAACGACTCGTTCTATATCTCCAACCTTTCAAGTGCATCTCATGCAAATATTCTTCTTCCTTGTCCAAATCAACAATGGTGAAAATCCGAAATTCTACTCTGCTATTCATTGTCTTACCCCAAAATTAGAAAACATGCCTGGTGTTATTTATTAGATAATTCTTTCCACTTTTGACTCAATCTCCAAAAAATATAAGAAATCTGAATCGCAAAAACTATCAATAAAACCCAATCTATTATGAAAATCAAAAATACTTCCCAACTGAAAGAACTACCTCCACTGACAAACTTTGAGAAAACCGGTAGTAGAGCTAAAAAGAGAAGCAAAATAGGAAGCATCCGCCTCGTTAAAATCCGTTTGACATAAAAAAATCTTTATTCATGCTAAAATATTATAGTAGAATTTACACCAGTTTTTGAATGGCTGATGTAGATATTTTATACTTTCAAAATGTTTAAATGTGATTATTTATTTTTGAAAAATAGCTCACCAGCCCGACTGAAAGTGCTTATAGAATGATAATAAGTCGCCTGCCAAAAACAGCGAAAAATAGCGGTGTTATGCGGAGATAATCCGACTCGATGCTAAAGTATATTGTATACTTATTTTCAACAATTTAGCAGAGTATTTTTATAAGTATGATATAATAGAAGTATAATTTGTTCTGATAGTTTATTTTATGGAGAAGTATATTTTTAGAATGCGGAGGGTTCAATATGGTTGAGTTTATAAAGTCTAAGAAAGAAATGAGTGAGGAGGATATTAAAGCAAATTTCATCACTCCTGCTATTGTATCCAAAGGATGGAAAAATGGTGAGCATATCACTTACGAAGAATACTTCACTGATGGTCGAATTGAGGTTAGAGGAGATAAGGCTCGTCGTAAAGAAGGAAAAAAATCAGACTATTCACTGTATTACCAATTTGGAACTCGAATTGCAATTGTTGAGGCAAAGGATAATAAACACAGCGTTCGAGCAGGATTACAACAAGCTATTGAATATGGAGAGATTTTAGATGTTCCATTTGTTTATTCTTCGAATGGTGATGGCTTTATTGAACACGATCGTATCACGAGAGAAGAACGTGAGCTGGAGTTAGACGAATTCCCCACTCGTGAAGAATTATTTTCTCGTATGACGAAGGAAAAAGGATTGACATACGAAATTACAGAAGCTATCTCAACTCCATACTATACAGACGCCTTCTCAATGAAAACGCCACGCTATTATCAGCAAATAGCTATCAACCGTACTATTGAAACAGTTGCCAGAGGACAAAAACGAGTAATGTTTGTGATGGCAACAGGAACAGGGAAAACGTTCATGGCTTTTCAAATTATTCATCGCCTTCGAAAAGCTGGTTTGGCTAAACGAGTTTTATTCTTAGCGGATAGAAACATCTTAGTAGACCAAACGATGGCTGAAGACTTTAAGCCATTCGAAAAGGTAATGACGAAAATTACACCAAAACTTTTGACTGCTCCTGAAAAATTAAATTCTTTTGAAATTTATCTAGGACTTTATCAGCAACTAACTGGTGAAGATGGAACTGAAACACATTATCAAAAGTTTGACAAAGACTTCTTTGATTTAATCATAATTGATGAAGCACACCGTGGCTCAGCTAAGGAAGACAGTAACTGGCGTAAGGTGATTGATTATTTCAGTTCTGCTACACAAATTGGGATGACCGCTACTCCTAAAGAAACCAAGAATGCTTCCAATATGGAATACTTTGGTGAGCCAATCTATACTTATAGTTTAAAACAGGGAATCGAGGATGGTTTTTTGGCTCCATATCGTGTTATGAGGGTTAATTTAGATGTGGATGTGGATGGTTATCGTCCAGAAACTAGAAAAGTTGATGCTAACGGACAATTAATAGAAGATAGGTACTACGGCAGGAAAGATTTTGACAAAACCATTGTCATTGATGATAGAACTCAAAGAGTTGCCAAGTTTGTTTCTGATTATATGAAGCAAAACAATGCACGATTTGATAAAACAATTGTTTTTTGTGTTGATATTGACCATGCCGAGCGAATGCGTGCTGCACTTATAAAAGAGAATCTAGACTTAGTCCAAGAAGACTATCGTTATATTATGCAAGTAACTGGTGACAACGCTGAAGGAAAAGCTCAACTGGATAACTTTATGGATGTCAATTCTAATTTTCCCGCTATTGTAACAACGTCTAAATTATTAACTACAGGAGTTAATGCTAAAACATGTCGTTTGATTGTTTTAGACTCTAATATCCAATCCATGACTGAGTTTAAACAAATTATTGGTCGTGGCACACGTCTTTATCCTCAAAAGGGGAAAGAATTTTTTACGATTATTGATTTTAGAAATGTTACCAATTTGTTTGCTGACCCTGATTTTGATGGTGAACCAGTGAAGGTTCTGGAAACGGGCGCAAAAACAAACAATGGTACTACACCTGGTTTTGTAAACGAAGGTGGTGACCCAATAGAAAAATATATCGTTACAGATAAGCAGGTTACCATTCTTAATTCTACTGTTCAAGTATTGGACGAAAACGGGAAACTGATTACCGAAAGCCTGACTGACTACACTCGGAAGAATATCTTAGGTAGCTACGCCACTTTGAACGATTTTATCACAGTTTGGCATACGGCGGATAAAAAGAAGCTTATCTTAGACGAACTTTATAAAAAAGGAGTTTATCTAGATGCTATTCGAGAGTCGGAGGGAATATCAGAACAAGAAATCGATGATTTTGATTTACTCCTAAAACTTGCCTATGGTCAAAAAGAATTAACCAAAACGGAACGTATCAATAAACTCAAACAAAGCGGATATTTATATAAATATAGTGAGGAAGCGCGTGCTGTTTTGGAAATTTTACTGGACAAATACATGGATAAAGGTATTGGAGAACTCGAAAGTATTGAAACATTAAAACTTCCAGAATTTCAGATATATGGTGGAACCTTCAAAATCATCAATACTTATTTTGGAGATAAAAAACGATATTTACAAGCAATTAAAGAATTGGAGAAAGAGCTATTTACAGTAGCTTAATGAAAGGAAAGTATGTCAATTACATCATTTGTAAAAAGAATTCAAGATATCACTCGAAACGATGCTGGTGTTAATGGTGATGCTCAACGTATTGAGCAAATGTCTTGGTTATTATTCTTAAAAATTTATGATAGCCGTGAAATGGTTTGGGAATTAGAAGAAGACGAGTATAAGTCAATTATCCCAGAGGAATTAAAATGGCGGAATTGGGCTCATTCTCAAAATGGGGAACGGGTATTGACAGGCGATGAATTACTTGATTTTGTCAATAACAAGTTATTCAAAGAGTTGAAAGAGCTTGAAATAACTTCAAATATGCCTATTCGAAAAACGATTGTTAAATCAGCTTTTGAAGATGCGAACAACTATATGAAAAATGGCGTCTTGTTACGCCAAGTCATCAATGTTATTGATGAAGTTGATTTCAACAGCCTTGAAGATCGTCATTCGTTTAATGATATTTACGAAAAAATTCTTAAAGATATTCAAAATGCTGGGAACTCAGGAGAATTTTATACGCCACGAGCAGCAACTGATTTTATCGCCGAAGTTCTTGACCCAAAACTTGGAGAATCAATGGCAGACCTTGCTTGCGGAACAGGAGGCTTCTTGACTTCGACTCTGAACCGTTTAAGTAGTCAACGTAAAACTAGTGAAGATACCAAAAAATATAATACAGCTGTTTTTGGTATTGAAAAGAAAGCATTTCCTCATCTTTTAGCAGTTACAAATCTGTTTCTTCACGAAATTGATGACCCTAAAATTGTTCATGGAAATACTTTGGAGAAAAATGTTCGTGAATATACGGATGATGAAAAATTTGACATTATTATGATGAATCCACCTTTTGGAGGGTCAGAATTAGAAACAATAAAAAATAACTTTCCAGCAGAATTACGGAGTTCTGAAACGGCTGATTTATTTATGGCTGTCATTATGTATCGTTTGAAAGAAAATGGTCGTGTTGGAGTTATTTTACCTGATGGTTTTCTATTTGGTGAAGGTGTAAAAACTCGCTTGAAACAAAAACTGGTAGATGAGTTCAACTTGCATACGATTATTAGGTTGCCTCATAGTGTCTTTGCACCGTATACAGGAATCCATACAAACATTCTTTTCTTTGATAAAACAAAGAAAACAGAAGAAACTTGGTTTTATCGTTTAGATATGCCAGATGGTTATAAAAATTTCTCGAAAACTAAGCCGATGAAGTCAGAACACTTCAATCCTGTTCGTGACTGGTGGGAAAATCGTGAAGAGATTCTGGAAGGTAAGTTCTACAAATCTAAATCATTTACACCTAGTGAATTGGCTGAGTTGAATTATAATTTAGACCAGTGTGGTTTTCCAAAAGAGGAAGAGGAAATCTTAAATCCCTTTGAGTTGATTCAGAATTATCAAGCGGAAAGAGCAACTTTAAATCATAAGATTGATAATGTATTAACTGATATTTTGCAGTTGTTGGAGGATAAATAATGACACCAGAACAACTTAAAGCAAGTATTCTCCAAAGAGCGATGGAAGGGAAATTAGTGCCGCAAAATCCCAATGACGAACCTGCAAGTGAATTATTAAAGAGAATTAAAGCTGAAAAAGAAAAACTTATCAGTGAAGGAAAAATCAAACGAGATAAAAAGGAAACTGAGATATTTCGTGGTGATGATGGGAAACATTATGAGAAGTTCGCTGATGGAAGTATAAAAGAGTTTAAACATAATATACCTAAAGGATGGGCCATAGTTTATTTACCAGACATTTGTGCATTAGAGGACGGCTCAATAAAAAGAGGTCCTTTTGGTAGTTCTATAACAAAGTCAATGTTTGTTCCGAAAGGAGAACATACATATAAGGTTTATGAACAAGGTAATGCTATAAGAAAAACTATAGATTATGGAGACTATTGGTTAAAAGAGAGTGATTATATACGTTTAAAAAATTTTTCAATAAAAGCAGGAGATATTTTAATATCTTGTGCAGGTACTATTGGAGAAATCTTTCAAATACCTTCAAATTATTATAATGGAGTTATAAATCAAGCATTATTAAAACTTACGTTAAACTCAGATATAATAGATTCACAGTATTTTAAATGGATGTTTACGAGTTTGATTAATACACTAAAAGAGCATTCTATAGGTTCAGCGATAAAAAATTTAGCTTCAATAAAATTTTTAAAATATGAAGTTCCTATGTTATTGCCTCCACTATCCGAACAACAACGCATAGTAGAAGTAATCGAATCAGCTTTAGAAAAAGTAGATGAATATGCTGAAAGTTATAATAGACTAGAACAGCTAGATAAAGAATTTCCAGATAAACTAAAAAAATCTATTCTTCAATATGCTATGCAAGGAAAATTAGTTGAACAAGACCCAAATGATGAACCAGTCGAAGTTCTACTTGAAAAAATACGAGCAGAAAAGGAAAAACTCTTCGAAGAAGGTAAGATTAAAAAGAAAGATTTAGAGATTTCAATTGTTTCCCAAGGAGATGATAACTCTTATTATGAGGAAGTACCTTGTGAAATACCAGAAAGTTGGGAATGGGTGAAGTTAAACGATATAAGCTCCTACATTCAAAGAGGGAAGTCTCCAAAATATTCAAATATTCCTATATACCCTGTGATTGCTCAGAAATGTAATCAATGGTCTGGCTTTTCTATTGACTTAGCAAGATTTATTGATCCCGAAACAGTTCATAGTTACCAGAAAGAAAGATTACTAAGATATGGTGATTTAATGTGGAATTCAACAGGCCTAGGTACGTTAGGACGATTAGCTATTTACCATGAAAATAAAAATCCTTATGGCTGGGCTGTTGCAGATAGCCATGTTACAGTTATAAGAGTCTTATCGGGGTTTACTAATTGCCATTTCATCTATAATTTTCTTTCCTCTCCTATTGTTCAGTCAGTTATTGAAGAAAAAGCGTCGGGTAGTACAAAACAAAAAGAATTATTAACGAAAACTATAAAAGAATATTTAATCCCCCTCCCACCCCTTCCTGAACAATCCAGAATCGTTGATAAAATCGAAGAATCTTTCGCCATTATTGACGCACTAATTTAGTATAATAGTTTTACGTGCGGTGGAATTTCTATCAAACATAAGATAGGAGTTTTACGTTGAAAGATTTTGAATTACATTTGAAGAAAGCTGGTTTAGCTGAAAATACTGTGCGTTCGTACCTTTATGGTGTTCGATTTTTCTTGGAGAATTACGAACTCAAAATGGAAGATTTATTTGAATACAAAGGATATTTATTAGACAATTTTAAACCTAAAACTGTTAATTTGCGACTACAAGGAGTAAATAAATATCTGGCTTTTATTGGTCATGATGATTTGAAATTAAAATTTGTCAAAGTACAGCAAAAACCGTTTTTAGAAGATGTCATTAGCCATGCTGATTACCTTTTTCTTAAACGTAGTTTGAAAAAAGATGGTATTTTAAAATGGCATTTTGTCGTTTGGTTTTTAGGTGCAACCGGGGCTCGTGTAAGTGAACTTATTAAGCTAAAAGTAGAGCATGTAGAAATCGGTTATTTTGACATTTACTCAAAAGGTGGTAAAATTCGTAGACTGTACATTCCTAAAAAATTAAGAAATAGTTGTCTTAGTTGGTTAGAATCAGAAAATCGCCGAAGTGGTTATTTATTTTTGAATAAATTTAATGAACCAATTACAGCAAGAGGAGTTGCTCAACAGTTAAAAAATTATGCTGATAAATACAAAATGAATCCTAAAGTAATTTACCCTCATTCTTTTAGACATTTATTTGCTAAGAATTTTTTATCGAAGTATAATGATATTGCCTTGCTTGCAGATTTGATGGGACACGAAAGTATAGAAACTACTCGAATTTATCTAAGGAAAACAGCTACTGAACAACAAAATATTGTAGATAAAATTGTTAATTGGTAAAAAAATAACAGGTGGTCAAATTGACCATCTGCTATTTTTTTGTGATTATGGCTCTTATTAT
>NZ_VMMU01000012.1:0-5958 GCF_013277385.1 Streptococcus sp. 544 | reverse complement strand
CCCCTGAGAACGGTGATGTTACACCGAATGTTAATGACGAAATCGTTAAACCAGGTGAAGTGAAAGACAAGGTTGAATACCTTAAAGTCGGAAACGATGTTGTGAAACGCACTACATCTTATACGGTGACCCCTGAGAACGGTGATGTCACACCAAGTACTTCAGAATATAAAAATTCGTCTAAATTGACTAATACAAATAACACAAATAAACCAAACGACGTTAATGTTGAAGGTGAGATTCAGACAGGTGATAATTCTCGAACTAACTTGACTGGCAAAAAAGTTTTACCAAACACAGGTGGATCTGACTCAGTTGCTATGAATTTGTTAGGTGCGTTAACACTCACTTCTGTTCTTGGTTTGGCTGCGACTAAACGCAAAACGGAAGATAATTAATCTTTAAAGAGATACCTTTGGGCTCTTTGTCAACTGTAGTGGGTTGAAGAAAAGCTATGATCGAGAAAGGACAAATTTCGTCCTTTCTTTTTTGATGTTCAGAGCGATAAAAATCCGTTTTTTGAAGTTTTCAAAGTTCCGAAAACCAAAGGCATTGCGCTTGATAAGTTTGATAAGATTATTGGTTGCTTCCAGTTTGGCGTTTGAATAGGAGAATTGAAGAGCGTTGACGATTTTCTCTTTGTTCTTTAGAAAGGTTTTAAAGACAGTCTGAAAAAGAGGATGGACCTTCTTTAGATTGTCTTCAATGAGACCGAAAAATTTGTCAGCTTCCTTATTCTGAAAGTGAAAAAGCAAGAGCTGATAGAGCTGATAGTGGTGTTTCAAGTCTTCTGAATAGCTCAAAAGCTTGTCTAGGATTTCTTTATTGGTTAAGTGCATACGAAAAGTAGGGCGATAAAAACGCTTATCACTGAGTTTACGACTATCCTGTTGAATGAGCTTCCAGTAGCGCTTGATAGCCTTGTATTCATGGGATTTTCGCTCAAATTGATTCATGTTTTGTATAAATCTTATGGGACTTTTTTCTACAACAAAATAGGCTCCATAATATCCATAGGGGATTTACCCACTACAAATATTATATAGCTGAAAAGCTAAGCTCTAGAAAGGACAAATTTCTTTCTTTTTATATAGTTTATTTTTTGTTATATAACTTTACTATTATTTCCAAGTTTTTAGTGAAATTTCTCCGCTATTTAGCCAGATTTCTTTTCCGTTATCACATTGAACTAAAAGTTTACCACTTTCAGAGATATCTTTAGCAAGTCTCTTGTAGTCTTTTTGCCCTAGTGTGAAAGTGACTTCTTTTCCAAGAACGAATGACTGTTTTTTGTATAGGTATAATAGCTCTTCTGCTGGTGTTTCGAAGAAAGCACGCCATATTTCGATAATTAATTCATTTCTTGTTATAGGTGCTGGTACTTTAAATAAACTATCAGCTTTTTCTTTTAATTCCTGAGGGAAGTCTTTAATAGTGAAATTGATACCTACTCCAATAATGATATCTGTGACTAAGCCAGTTTCTACAGAGGTCATTGCTTCAGTAAGGATTCCTCCAATTTTATGATTTTTGAGGTAGATATCGTTGACCCATTTTATGTCGACATCTATTAAAGTTAGGTTCTTAATAGCTTTGTAGATAGCTCCAGCTACAAGTAGTGTGTAGGATGCTATTTTGTCATAGTGGACCTCATTTCTAACTCAAACGTCTCATACTTAATTCCACCATAAAAATCCGTTTTAGACTAATTTCCACTTTGGTCATCCAAGTGGAAGTTACTTTGAGAAGTTACCATGGAGATTAAATATCGAAAAATATTGTGAAATCTTTCCTTATATTCCCAAAGTGTGATATAATAGTTTCGAATAAAATAAATAAAGGGGTTTTTGTAACATGGCAAAACTTACTGTTAAAGACGTTGACTTGAAAGGTAAAAAAGTCCTCGTTCGTGTTGACTTCAACGTACCATTGAAAGATGGCGTAATCACTAACGACAACCGTATCACAGCAGCTCTTCCAACTATTAAGTACATCATCGAACAAGGTGGACGTGCAATTCTTTTCTCTCACCTTGGACGTGTGAAAGAAGAAGCTGATAAAGCTGGTAAATCACTTGCTCCTGTAGCAGCTGACTTAGCAGCAAAACTTGGTCAAGATGTTGTGTTCCCAGGTGTCACTCGTGGTGCTGAATTGGAAGCAGCTATCAACGCTCTTGAAGATGGACAAGTTCTTTTGGTTGAAAACACTCGTTACGAAGATGTTGACGGCAAAAAAGAATCTAAAAACGATCCTGAACTTGGTAAATACTGGGCATCACTTGGAGATGGTATCTTCGTAAACGATGCATTCGGTACAGCTCACCGTGCACACGCATCTAACGTTGGTATCTCAGCAAACGTTGAAAAAGCAGTTGCTGGTTTCCTTCTTGAAAACGAAATTGCCTACATCCAAGAAGCAGTTGAAACTCCAGAACGTCCATTCGTGGCTATCCTTGGTGGTTCAAAAGTTTCAGACAAGATTGGTGTTATCGAAAACTTGCTTGAAAAAGCTGATAAAGTCCTTATCGGTGGTGGTATGACTTACACATTCTACAAAGCACAAGGTATCGAAATCGGTAACTCACTTGTAGAAGAAGATAAATTGGATGTTGCGAAAGCTCTTCTTGAAAAAGCAAACGGTAAATTGATCTTGCCAGTTGACTCAAAAGAAGCAAATGCATTTGCTGACTACACTGAAGTTCGTGATACTGAAGGTGAAGCAGTTTCTGAAGGCTTCCTTGGTCTTGACATCGGTCCAAAATCTATCGCTAAATTTGACGAGGCTTTGACTGGTGCTAAAACAGTTGTATGGAACGGACCAATGGGTGTGTTTGAAAACCCTGACTTCCAAGCGGGTACAATCGGTGTGATGGATGCTATCGTGAAACAACCAGGTGTTAAATCAATCATCGGTGGTGGTGACTCAGCTGCTGCAGCGATTAACCTTGGCCGTGCAGACAAGTTCTCATGGATTAGTACGGGCGGAGGTGCTTCAATGGAACTTCTCGAAGGTAAAGTATTGCCAGGTTTGGCTGCACTTACAGAAAAATAAGATTAACTAAATGAATCAAATAAGAGAGGGATGAAAGTTCCTCTTTTCTTTTGCTTAAAATAAAAACGCTTCCTCTCAACTATTGCTCATAAAATCAGCCAATTTATGATAAAATGGAAATAGAAAGTTGAGATTATGAGTTATTTTAAAAAATATAAATTCGATAAATCCCAGTTCAAACTTGGTATGCGAACCTTTAAAACAGGAATTGCTGTTTTTCTAGTTCTCTTGATTTTTGGCTTTTTTGGTTGGAAAGGTCTTCAAATCGGTGCTTTGACAGCCGTTTTTAGCTTGAGGGAGAGTTTTGATAAGAGTGTTCATTTTGGGACTTCGCGTATTTTAGGAAATAGTATCGGTGGCCTCTATGCCTTGGTTTTCTTCCTAATAAATAGTTTTTTCCACGAAGCCTTTTGGGTAACCTTAGTTGTTGTTCCAATCTGCACCATGTTAACCATTATGACAAATGTAGCCATGAATAACAAAGCAGGGGTTATTGGTGGTGTAGCGGCTATGTTAATCATTACCCTATCGATTCCGAGTGGCGAAACAATTTTGTACGTATTTGCGCGTGTATCAGAAACGTTCATGGGTGTTTTTGTCGCAATTCTCGTAAATTACGATATTGATCGTATTCGGCTCCTTTTAGAAAAAAAAGAAAAATAATGTTACATTTTGTAACATTATCAATTGACGTTTGTCTTTTTTTAGACTATAATAGACAGAAAGAAGGAAATTGTAAATGAAGGAAAAAGAATTTCGCCGAAATATGGCTGTTTTTCCTATCGGCAGTGTTATGAAGTTGACCGATCTATCGGCGCGTCAGATTCGTTATTATGAAGATCAAGAGTTGATCAAGCCTGATCGAAACGAAGGGAACCGTCGCATGTATTCCTTGAATGACATGGATCGTCTACTTGAAATCAAAGATTATATTTCTGAAGGTTATAATATCGCTGCCATTAAGAAAAAATATGCTGAACGTGAAGCGAAATCCAAGAAAGCGGTGAGTCAGACTGAGGTGCGCCGCGCACTTCACAATGAACTCCTCCAACAGGGTCGCTTTGCTTCAGTACAGTCACCTTTTGGTCGCGGTTAGGCAACCGCAAGTAGTCATACATTAAGGAGAAAACTCATGCCAATCACAGCTGCAGATATTCGTCGTGAAGTCAAGGAAAAAAATGTTACCTTTATCCGTCTCATGTTCTCAGATATTTTGGGAACCATGAAAAACGTCGAAATTCCTGCTACAGATGAACAATTAGATAAGGTCTTGTCAAATAAGGCTATGTTTGATGGATCTTCTATTGAAGGGTTTGTACGTATCAATGAGTCAGATATGTACTTGTACCCAGACTTGGATACATGGACAGTCTTCCCTTGGGGAGATGAAAATGGAAGTGTTGCAGGTTTGATCTGTGATGTCTATACAACAGAAGGTGAACCATTTGCGGGGGACCCTCGTGGTAATTTGAAACGAGCTCTTCGTCACATGGAAGAAGTAGGATTCAAATCTTTCAACCTTGGTCCAGAGCCAGAATTCTTCCTATTTAAGTTGGATGAAAATGGAGATCCAACACTTGAAGTGAATGACAAGGGTGGCTACTTTGATTTGGCGCCTACTGACCTTGCGGACAATACACGTCGTGAGATTGTCAATGTCTTGACCAAAATGGGATTTGAAGTAGAAGCGAGTCACCATGAGGTTGCTGTTGGACAACACGAGATTGACTTCAAGTACGATGAAGTTCTCCGTGCTTGTGATAAGATTCAAATCTTTAAGCTCGTTGTTAAAACCATTGCTCGCAAACATGGACTTTACGCAACCTTTATGGCAAAACCAAAATTTGGTATTGCCGGATCAGGTATGCACTGTAATATGTCCTTGTTTGATGCAGAAGGAAACAATGCCTTCTTTGATCCAAATGATCCAAAAGGAATGCAGTTGTCAGAAACGGCCTACCATTTCCTTGGTGGTTTGATTAAGCATGCCTACAACTATACTGCCATCATGAACCCAACGGTTAACTCATACAAACGTTTGGTTCCGGGTTATGAAGCGCCTGTTTACATTGCTTGGGCTGGTCGTAACCGTTCGCCACTTGTGCGCGTGCCTGCTTCACGTGGTATGGGAACTCGTCTTGAGTTGCGTTCAGTGGATCCGATGGCAAACCCATACATCGCTATGGCGGTTCTGTTGGAAGTTGGTTTGCATGGTATTGAAAACAAAATCGAAGCACCAGCTCCTATCGAAGAAAATATCTACATCATGACAGCAGAAGAGCGTAAGGAAGCTGGTATTACAGACCTTCCATCAACTCTTCACAACGCTTTGAAAGCTTTGACAGAAGATGAGGTTGTCAGAGCAGCTCTTGGAGAACATATCTATACTAGTTTCCTTGAAGCCAAACGAATCGAATGGGCAAGTTATGCAACCTTCGTTTCACAATGGGAAATTGATAATTATTTAGACCTTTACTAATACTAATATAGAAGAAAGATTACCTGAGGGTAAGCAGTCATACAGCAGTCTAAGCAATCGAATACTTATAACCCCTAAAATAGCGATTTCGATCGCTATTTATTTTTCGAAAAATCCTCTTGATTCTTTATTATCTCAATAAATGATGATGGAGACTGTTTTGTTTGTGCTTGTCGATTTTTGAATCCTGATCGAGCGGAAGAATATTTCTGCCGAGGTTGCCAAGGGGAAAATCCTGAAGATATTGAATTTTATGATGAACAATTACAGGCAGAAAAGGTGGAGGTTTTGAATATTCGATTGGAAGTAAAAAATTGAATTATCTACAATCTCATCAACAATAAACCTATTTCACCCCCATTATCTATAGGCGTATTTTTACGCCTTTTTATATACTTGAAGCACATAAGAAACATTATGAGAAGTTC
>NZ_VMMU01000011.1:70368-80236 GCF_013277385.1 Streptococcus sp. 544 | reverse complement strand
TTGAGCAGCCTGCGGCTAGTTTCCTAGTTTGCTCTTTGATTTTCATTGAGTATTAAACAGAAATCCCTAATGTCCGACTCAAAATCACCACAAGAGCCAACAAACAGAAAAAAACTCCATTAACAATCATGTGAAGTAAGATAGACATTTCCAAACGTTGGGTTTTATAAACTGTCCAAGTTAGCACAGTTGACATTCCTCCATAGATAAGAAGAGAAGGTAGATTTGTCGGTAAATGAAGCAAGGCAAAGATAATAGCACCGACTATATAACCCACATTTTCTTTACCACGAAAGAGTTTTTTAGGAATCACTCCTCGACATAAAATCTCCTCACAAATAGGAGCTATTAGAACCAGTAAGAAAAAACTGGAAATTAAGGAACTATTCTGGACCAAATCATTAATATTTGATTGATTGCTGGTTGTTGTTTCATTCATCAAACGCAGTAAGACCACACCAAGAATATTAAAGGCAAGAATCACTAGATAGCTTAAGGCCAATCTAGCCAAATCCTTAGCCTTGAAAAACGATAAACCAAAACTAGCCAACTGTGTTTTCCTAGCACCTATTATAAATACAGTTAAAACCACAAGAGATAAGACCCCTACTAATAGTCCAGTTTGAAGCAGTGGAAATTTTCTGCTAGTTAGAAAAGTTGCTAGGGCTAAAGGAAACTGAGAAAACAAAAGCCCTACTAGAAAGATTATTAACCACTTCCCCCTGTTTAATACTTCATCCCAAATATTCTTTTTTATCATCAATTATACTCCTACCATTCAATCAAAATCACCTACCTAGTTTGAAGCAATTTTCAAGTAACTATAATATAAAAAGGGGAGAACCCCTTTTTATATTATAGCATTTATAGTGCCATGCTGATGTAGTTCAGGATAAATAAGGCATCCAAAATCCAAATCATGACATGAACATCTTTAGCTTGACCTTTGACAAGCTTAGTCAAAGTGTAAGTCAAGAAACCAACTGCAATCCCTTGAGTGATAGAGTAGCTGAATCCCATAAAGATAGATGTGAAGAAAGCAGGAACCGCTTCAGACATATCGTCCCAATGGATATTTTTCAAGCTAGCCAACATCATAATCCCAACGATAATCAAGATTGGAGCTGTAGCGGCTGTTGGTACAATCGCTAGAAGTGGACTAAAGAAGCTTGAAATCGCAAAACAGATAGCTACAACCAAGGCTGTCAAACCAGTACGTCCACCTGCACCGATACCCGCAGCAGACTCAACATAAGTCGTTACGTTTGAAGTACCTGCAATGGCACCGACTGTCGTTCCAATCAAATCAGAGTAAAGAGCCTTGTCCAACTTGGCTGATTGGTGATTTTCACCATTTGTCGCTACAATACCAACTTTTTCACCTGTACCAATCAAGGTACCAATCGTGTCAAAAATATCTGTCAATGAGAAGGCAAGAATGGCCATCAGAGTTTCAGGCAAGCGAGCTGTATCTGAAATCAAAGCTCCCAAACCTTCTGAACCAAGAGCTGCACCAAAGACTGTCTTCAAATCTTCAAAAGCTGCACCAACATGGTTATTAGCAAAATCGATACTAGACAAATCTACCAAACCAACTGCGATAGCAAGAACCGTTGTTGTCAAGATAGAGAGGATAATTCCCCCTTTAATCCCTTTAATGACAAAGAAGATTGTGATAGCAAGTCCTGCAAGAGCCACCAAAACAGCTGGATTATTAAAGCTGACCAAGCCTGGAACTGCTGAAGAATTTGCTGCAATCGTTGCTTGAGCTTTGTCAGCCCCTTCTCCTACAACAATATAGTTGCCTGGATCAATCGTAAATTTCAAAAGTCCAGCATTCTTAATCCCTACATAGGCAAGAAAGACACCGATACCAGCTGAAATAGCCGAGCGAAGGGCATTTGGAATCGATTCAATGATCATTTTACGAACATTTGTCAAGGTAATAATCAATGAAATAATCCCACAGATGAAGACCATAGCTAGGGCTTCTTGCCAAGAATAACCGAGTCCAAATACAACTGTAAAGGTAAAGAAAGCATTCAGTCCCATACCTGGCGCTTGAGCGTATGGCAAGTTAGCATAAAAAGCCATCATCAAGGTACCAGCAACTGCACCGATAATCGTTGCGAGGAATACACCCTGAGCAGGCATTCCTGTTTGCGAAAGCATTTGTGGGTTTACAAAGAGAATATAGCTCATTGCAAAGAAAGTTGTTAAACCAGCGAGAACCTCTGTACGAACGTCTGTACCGTTCTCTTTTAGTTTAAATAATTTGTCCATCATCAATCTCCTTTTAATTTTTACGAACAATAATAGAATTATATCATTCATCATTCACTTTTTCAATATATTTGTTTAATTTATTTAAGAATTTGATGGAATTTCATTTTTTGTTTGGAATCTGCTTTTCTGTCTGCTTTTTGTTATAATAGAAGACATCTTATCTGGAAAGACACTAGAAAGGTTCATATGACGAAAAAAATTATTGCACTAGACCTGGATGGAACCCTGCTCAACTCAGACAGTCAGATTTCTGACTTTACCAAAGAAACCATTAAAAAAGTTACTGAAAAAGGCCATCAGGTTATTATTACGACAGGTCGCCCTTACCGCATGTCAAAAGATTTCTACCGTGAACTAGGCTTAGACACTCCTATGATTAATTTCAACGGCTCCCTTACTCATTTACCAGACCAAGTTTGGGACTTTGAAAAGTGTTTGACGGTAGACAAAAAATATCTGCTAGACATGGTTCGACGTTCTGAGGACATTCAAGCCGATTTTATCGCTGGAGAATACCGTAAAAAATTCTACATCACAAATCCCAATGAAGAAATTGCCGATCCTAAACTATTTGGTGTAGAAGCTTTCCAGCCTGAAGATCAATTTCAGCCAGAGTTAGTAACCAAGGATCCTAACTGTATTCTGTTACAGACCAGAGCCAGTGACAAATATGCCTTGGCAAAAGAAATGAACGCCTTCTACCAGCATCAACTGTCTATCAATACCTGGGGAGGTCCGCTCAATATCCTTGAGTGTACCCCAAAAGGTGTCAATAAGGCCTTTGCTTTGGACTACTTGCTCAAGGTAATGAACCGCGACAAAAAAGATTTGATTGCTTTTGGAGATGAACACAATGATACCGAAATGCTCGCTTTTGCTGGGAAGGGCTATGCCATGAAAAATGCCAATCCAGAGCTACTCCCTTATGCCGATGAGCAAATTTCCTTGACCAATGACCAAGACGGAGTTGCCAAAATCCTGCAAGACTTATTCTTATAGCCCCTACTGACCAGCTTGCGAGCTGGTCTTTGTGCTCTTTTCACAGTCTCATCAACCAGTTAATCGATTGTTCTATTTTTTACCACCAAAACCTTGGAAAAGGCTTTCTTTTGTGATATACTTCACATATAAATACAAGAGAGCTCGTTACACTCGACTCTGTTGACACAAAATCAATCCAGTCCCGTTGTCCCTGTTCTCGGTCAATATAAAGGAGGATAGCTATGAAAGCTGTTGTTGTAAATCCAGAAAGCACTGGTGTTGCTATTGAAGAAAAAGTACTCCGTCCACTTGAAACTGGGGAAGCACTTGTAGAAATTGAATACTGTGGCGTTTGCCACACCGACCTCCACGTTGCTCATGGTGACTTTGGTCAAGTCCCAGGACGTGTTCTTGGCCACGAAGGTGTTGGTATCGTTAAAGAAATTGCTCCAGATGTGAAAAGCCTTAAAGTCGGTGACCGCGTCAGCGTTGCTTGGTTCTTTGAAGGATGTGGTACTTGCGAATACTGTACAACTGGCCGTGAAACTCTTTGCCGTACAGTAAAAAATGCTGGCTACTCAGTAGACGGTGGTATGGCTGAACAGTGTATCGTAACTGCAGACTATGCTGTTAAAGTTCCTGACGGACTTGATCCAGCCCAAGCCTCTTCTATCACATGTGCTGGTGTAACAACCTATAAAGCTATAAAAGAAGCAAAAGTTGAACCAGGTCAATGGGTTGTTCTTTACGGTGCTGGTGGACTTGGTAACCTAGCTGTTCAATACGCTAAAAAAGTATTTAATGCTCATGTCATCGCAGTTGATATCAACAACGACAAACTTGCCCTTGCAAAGGAAGTCGGTGCTGATGTCGTTATTAACGGTCTCGAAGTTGAAGATGTACCAGGACTCATCAGAGAAAAAACTGATGGAGGAGCTCATTCAGCTGTCGTAACTGCTGTATCTAAAGTTGCCTTCAATCAGGCTGTTGACTCCGTTCGTGCCGGTGGTCGCGTCGTCGCTGTCGGTCTTCCTTCTGAAATGATGGAACTCAGCATCGTTAAAACAGTCCTCGATGGAATCCAAGTCATCGGTTCTCTTGTAGGAACTCGTAAAGACTTGGAAGAAGCCTTCCAATTCGGTGCAGAAGGTTTAGTAGTTCCAGTTGTTCAAAAACGTCCAATAGAAGATGCCGTAGCCATTTTCGACGAAATGGAAAAAGGTCAAATACAAGGACGTATGGTACTCGACTTCACCCATTAATCTATTAGAAACCTATTTTAAAAGTTGGAATGCGCTTCCAACTTTTTTATATTAAATTTTTAAATAAGGATTCAAAAAAACTTCTCTAAAACTCAATATATCAATATTTTCAGATGTAATCTTTTTAATTATTTTATGATAAATAGTTGATTTTTAGATGAAAACGGTTTATACTTAAAAAGTCTTAAAGTTTTCTTAAACGAAAACTAAAACAAAAAAGGAGGAATGACAATAATGAGTATCGGAATCATTATTGCGAGCCACGGCGAGTTTGCTGCGGGTATTCATCAGTCAGGATCTATGATCTTTGGTGAACAAGAAAAGGTTCAAGTTGTAACCTTTATGCCAAATGAAGGCCCTGATGATCTATACGCTAAGTTTAATAACGCTGTTGCTGCATTTGACGCAGAAGATGAGGTTCTAGTTCTGGCTGACCTTTGGAGTGGATCTCCATTTAACCAAGCTAGTCGCGTGATGGGAGAAAATCCCGAGCGTAAGTTTGCCATCATCACAGGACTTAATTTACCGATGTTAATTCAAGCCTACACAGAGCGCCTCATGGACGCTGCTGCAGGTGTAGAAAAAGTCGCTGCTAATATCATTAAAGAAGCCAAAGATGGCATCAAGGCTCTTCCAGAAGAGCTAAACCCAGTTGAAGAAGTTGCAAGCGCTGCAGCTGCTCCAGTTGCCCAAGCTGCTATCCCAGAAGGAACTGTTATCGGAGACGGTAAATTGAAAATCAATCTTGCCCGTCTTGACACACGTCTACTTCACGGTCAGGTTGCAACTGCTTGGACTCCAGATTCAAAAGCAAATCGTATCATCGTTGCTTCAGATAACGTAGCTAAAGACGACCTTCGTAAAGAATTGATTAAACAAGCAGCTCCAGGTAATGTCAAGGCTAACGTGGTTCCAATTCAAAAACTGATTGAGGTTTCAAAAGACCCACGTTTTGGAGAAACACATGCCCTTATCTTGTTTGAAACACCTCAAGATGCCCTTCGTGCCATCGAAGGTGGCGTGCCAATCAAAACTCTTAACGTTGGTTCTATGGCTCACTCAACAGGTAAAACATTGGTCAATACTGTTTTGTCTATGGACAAAGAAGACGTTGCTACATTTGAAAAAATGCGTGACTTGGGTGTTGAATTCGATGTACGTAAAGTACCAAATGATTCTAAAAAAGATTTGTTTGACTTGATTAACAAAGCCAATGTCAAATAAGCCATTATTTATGAAAGGATTTTAAAGATGTCTATTATTTCTATGGTTTTAGTAGTCGTTGTAGCCTTCCTTGCAGGTCTTGAAGGCGTCCTCGACCAATTCCAATTTCACCAACCACTTGTAGCCTGTACCCTTATTGGGCTTGTAACAGGTCACTTGGAAGCAGGGATTATCCTCGGTGGATCGCTTCAAATGATTGCCCTTGGTTGGTCAAATATCGGTGCTGCTATCGCTCCTGATGCTGCACTTGCTTCTGTCGCTGCTGCCATTATCATGGTTCTTGGTGGTGACTTTACTAAGACAGGTATCGGTGTTGCCCAAGCGGTTGCTATCCCTCTTGCCGTTGCTGGTCTATTCTTAACTATGATTGTTCGTACAATCTCAGTTGGTTTGGTTCATACTGCAGATGCTGCCGCTAAAAAAGGTGACTTCGGCGCTGTGGAGCGTGCGCATTTTATTGCGCTACTTTTCCAAGGACTTCGTATCGCGCTTCCTGCAGCTCTTCTCCTTATGGTACCAACTGAAACTGTACAAAGCATTCTAAATGCTATGCCTGATTGGCTCAAAGATGGTATGGCTATCGGTGGTGGTATGGTTGTTGCCGTTGGTTACGCTATGGTTATCAACATGATGGCAACTCGTGAAGTATGGCCATTCTTCGCTCTTGGTTTCGTTCTCGCTGCCGTATCAGACATTACTCTAATCGGATTTGGTGCTATCGGTGTTGCTATCGCGCTTATCTACCTTCACCTTTCTAAAACTGGTGGAAATGGTGGCGGAGGAGCCGCAACTTCTAACGACCCAATCGGCGATATCCTAGAAGACTACTAAGATAAGAAAGGACTGAAAACATCATGACTGAAAAACTTCAATTAACTAAATCAGATCGTAAAAAAGTTTGGTGGCGTTCAACCTTCTTACAAGGGTCTTGGAACTTTGAACGGATGCAAAACTTGGGCTGGGCTTATACACTCATTCCAGCTATCAAAAAACTCTACACTAAAAAAGAAGATCAAATCGCTGCTCTTGAGCGTCACCTTGAGTTCTTCAACACTCATCCATACGTAGCCGCTCCAATCATGGGGGTTACTCTTGCGCTTGAAGAAGAACGTGCTAACGGTGTGGAAATCGATGACGCTGCTATCCAAGGGGTTAAAATCGGTATGATGGGACCTCTTGCTGGTATCGGTGACCCAGTATTCTGGTTTACAGTACGCCCAATCCTTGGATCTCTCGGTGCTTCACTTGCCCTTACTGGCAATATCTTGGGTCCACTCCTCTTCTTTGTTGCATGGAACTTGATTCGTATGTCATTCTTGTGGTATGTTCAAGAGGTTGGATACAAGGCTGGATCAGAAATCACTAAAGATATGTCTGGCGGTATCCTTCAAGACATCACTAAAGGAGCTTCTATCCTTGGGATGTTCATTCTTGCTGTCCTTGTTCAACGCTGGGTAAATATTAAATTTGCTTTCGATGTTTCCAAAGTTCAACTAGATGAAAAGGCTTATATCCATTGGGATAAATTGCCAGAAGGATCTAAAGGTATCCAAGAAGCATTCGCACAAGTAGGACAAGGATTGTCTCAAACTCCTGAAAAAGTTACTACTTTCCAACAAAACTTGGATATGTTGATTCCTGGATTATCAGGACTACTCCTTACTTTACTTTGCATGTACTTGCTTAAGAAAAAAGTATCTCCAATCACTATTATCCTTGCCCTCTTCGCAGTGGGTATTGTGGCACATGTTCTTCACATCATGTAATCAAGCAACTTAAAAGGAACCAGGTTCTAAGCCTGATTCCTTTTTTCTATGTTTTTATTCTGCCAAGGCTCCCATTGGATCCCATGGTGCAAGCACAATTGGTTCTGCTTCATAAGCAACTTGTTCTTCTGCTGTCAGCAATTCTTTGCGAACAACGATTTGGTAAGTGTATTCGTCCATCCAAGCGTCTGAGGCAACAAAGTAACCATCTGTACCAACCTTGTCTCCCCATGAGTTTTCAACCTTCCACTTGGTTGACTTGCCATTTTCATCCAAGTCAACACCTGTCAAGACCATAGCGTGGGTCATTAAGCTTTCGCTGTAGTCCAAACGTCCAGCCTTGTCTTGAGTGAGTTTAATGTCCATGCTTGATTCAAAGTCATAAACATCTGTCGCAAGAATTCCAGCTTTGCGGTTGCTGAGCTGACCGACATCTGAACCAAACCAAACAGTCTCACCTGCTTGCATTTGAGCAATTGCCAACTCTTTCAAGCGCTCCATAGGAACGTTGATATAACGAACCGCACGGCTACCAACCACATTTCCTAACATCTCAACTGTATAAGATTTGCCGTAAGGCTTGTCAGCAGTTGGTGCGTTGATAACAGAAACATAGTCTTCTAGCGGAAGATTGACATATTTCTTGTAAAATTCTTGTGGTGTGATACATTTTTCGCTTTGGTAGTTGTTATCCTTATCGCGATAAGCAAAGTCAAATTTACGTGGTGGAAGTCCTAAAGACATAGCAAGAAAGTTAAAGATTTCTTGCAAGAGGTCTTCTTTCTTAGCTTGAACAGTCGCTTGATCAGCACCTGAAGCTAATAGATCACGCAAAATTTGAGCATCTTGGCGAAGCAATTTGTTAAGAATTGCATTTAGCTCACGGCTGCTACTAGATGAAACAGACTCAGGGTAAACTGACTTAGGCACGACACCGTATTTCTCAAAGAGAGAAACGACCATATCCCATTGACCGCCATCTTGTTGTGGTGTTTGAAGTAGGAAGCTAACCTTACGGCTCGTCAAGCCTTGGTCTGCAGTCTCAATGACTTGCTCCAAGAACCAGTTTGATTTCTCATACTTGTCCCAGAAGAATGTGTGGGCCTGTGATAACTCAAAATTTTCTAGTTTGTATTGTGAGATAAGCTTGTGGCGGAAGGTGTTGAGAGCCGCAAACATCCAGCAACGACCAGAAGCCTTCTGGTTTGTTACCTTGTCCTTGGTCAAATCCAATGAGAAAACAGGTGTGTTGTCTACATGGCTTTGGCGACGTTCTAGGGCTGCAAAAATTCCATTGTGACTAGCAGCATTTTCAATCGCTTGGTATTTTACATTTGCTTCATAATTGGCAAATAGTTTATCAGTAAATGATTCTTGAATCGCGTTCATAGATTCCTCCTTTTATTCTACAGTCTATTATAACTCTTTTCACAAAGTAAGCAACTGAAAAACATAAAAGGCAAGGACATTCTTCCTCACCTTTTTCGAATATAAACCAAATTAAGCAATACTAGCAAGAAGATTTTCCAATTCCTCCTTGGTCAAGCGACGCCATTCTCCTCGTTCTAAGTTCTCATCCAATACTAGATTTCCCATAGTCAAACGTTGCAAGTCTACTACTTCCTTGCCACAGTAGACCACCATACGCTTGACCTGATGAAACTTCCCTTCTGCAATAGTCACACGGATTTGGCTTTGATTCTTTTCTGTATCTATGGAAACAAGCTCCAGTCTAGCGGGTTGACAGGTAAAGTCTTTGAGCGGAATACCCTCAGCAAATGTCTCCACATCTTCTTGGGTCATGATTCCCTTGACTTGTGCCAGATAAGTCTTGTCCACATGACGCTTAGGTGAAAGAAGAGCATGGGCAAGCTTGCCGTCATTGGTCAAGAGCAAAAGACCATGCGTGTCAATATCCAAGCGTCCTACTGGGAAAACTTCCTTACTCCGCGCCAAGTCATCCAACAAGTCCAGAACGGTTCTGTGCTTGGGATCCTCAGTCGCTGAGATAACTCCTTTGGGCTTGTTCATCATGTAGTAGACAAACTCTTCATACTCCAACACTTGCCCATCAAAGCGAATCTCATCTATTTTTTCATCAATCTGCAATTTAGCTGATTTTTCTTTTTTACCATTTACAGTCACGCGCCCAGCCTTGAGCAAGTTTTTGACCTCAGTCCGACTTCCCACCGCACAGGCAACTAAAAATTTATCTAATCTCATAGAACTATTATATCATATCAAAAGGAGGCTGGTACAATGACCAACCTCCTTTTCGTTTCATACTCTTCAAAAATCTCTTCAAACCGCGTCAACGTCGCCTTGCCGTATATATGTTACTGACTTCGT
>NZ_VMMU01000011.1:0-70341 GCF_013277385.1 Streptococcus sp. 544 | reverse complement strand
CCTCAAAGCAGTGCTTTGAGCAGCCTGCGGCTAGTTTCCTAGTTTGCTCTTTGATTTTCATTGAGTATCAGATTTAAGAAATTAACTTCCTCGTCTCCAAAAAATCGCTAAGACAATCATGGAACCTAGTACTGCCGGAATAATGGCAGTTCCTGCTATTATCGGTCCCCAAGTCCCAAAAAGCAAGTGGCCTATAAAGGCACCAATCCAGCCTAGGAACATTTTTCCAAAACATCCCATTCGCTCTCCACGATTGGTCAGAGTACCTGCTAAAAATCCCACTAGGAGACCAACGAACATACTTCCTAACATATTATCTCCTTAACTTGCCCAATCTCCGTTACGGAAGAGTGGTACACGTGTCCCATCCTCACGAATACCATCGATATCCATTTGGTTAGAACCAATCATAAAGTCTACGTGAACATCTGAACGGTTGAGACCTGCAGCTTCAAGTTCTTCTTCGCTCATCTCTGCTCCCCCAACAACGCTGGTCGCATAGGCTGCACCGATAGCCAAGTGATTTGACGCATTCTCATCGAAAAGGGTATTAAAGAAGGTAATGCCTGACTGAGAAATTGGACTTGGATCTGGTACCAAGGCACATTCACCCAAGGCACGCGCACCCGCATTTTCAAAGACAAGGTCTTTCATGACTTGATCGCCTTTTTCTGCAGTGATGTCAACGATTTGTCCATCCTTAAAGGTTACCTTAATACCTTCGATGATATTTCCGTTATAGCTAAGCGGTTTTGTAGAAGTGACATAACCATCTGCGCGACGGAAATCAGGCGCTGTGAAAACTTCCTCTGTCGGCATATTTGGCAAGAATCCTTCTCCCTGTGCATTGATAGCCCCAGCTGATTCCCAAACGTGGTTCTTCGGCAAACCAAGTGTCAAATCTGTCCCTGGCGCTGTGTAGTGAAGGGCTGAAAATTGTTCTTTATTAAGCATATCTGCCTTGCTCTTGAGAATAGCTGCATGCTCTTCCCAAGCCTTAACAGGATCTTCTTCATAAACACGGCAAGTTTTGAAAATTTGGTCCCAAAGGAGATCGACTGCTTCTTCGTCGCTCGCAGCATTTGGAAAGACTTTCTTAGCCCACTCAAGTCCAGCAGCGGCTGCTACAGTCCAGCTAACCTTGTTGGATTGCGTTGCGATGCGCATTGGCTTCATGGCAAGTCCCATAGCTTTAGCAGAAGCTGAAAGCTTGTCAGCATCCACACCGTTCAAAGCACCTGGATCAGATGAACGAACTCCGAGACGGCTAGCCTTGTTCTCCAAAAGATAGTTCATCTCAGCAATCTTGTATTCTGGCACATTGTCCAGACGCTCCATCGGAGCATAGAGGAATTTCTCACGGTTAATGACATCATCTGTCCACTGAACAATAACCTCATGCGCACCCAAGGCATAAGCTTCTTTGACGATTAAGTGAGCCAACTCACGTTGCTCCACATCGATAGAGAGAGCCAAAGTGTGACCAGGTTGCACGTTAATTCCGTTCGCAACCAATAATTTCGCATATTTTTCTAGATTTTCTTTGAAATTTGGTAAAACCATTCTGTTTTTCCTTTTCTATTTGTTTATTTTTCTTTCAAAGCAGAAAATAATCCTGCTAAAGCAATGGCACCTGACAAAAGTGCTATTGATAGAAGAATTGTCTGATCAGCAAGTTCTAATTGATATTCAAATACTTTCTCAGCTGGCCTATCTTCCGCAAAAATTCTTAGTTTTTTCCTGAACCCCTTAAAATAGATTAAAATAAATCACTATGACTGCCTGTCCGCAGCAAATTTAAAAGCAATTCTTCCTTGTCTACTTTATAAACCAAAAGCCAATCCGGCTGGATATGGCATTCACGAACTCCTTGAAAATGCTTAGATGCCGTTAATTGATGATCACGATATCTAGCAGGAAGTTCTTTTTTCTTGAACAAGAAAATTTAAAACTTCTTCTAATAATTCTGCCCTAAAACCACGCTTCATAGCCAACTTAAAATCTTTTTTAAACTGTTTATGATAACGAATCTTAAGCACGCAAGTCCTTCATCAAGTCTGAGACTGATTCAAAGGATGGGCTCATATTACGATTTTGGTCTAAATCCGTTAACACTTGGAGCAACTTCCAATTTTCGTCTAGTCTAACATCAAAAGGTAATCCCTGATATTGAATAGCCTGACGAAGAAAAATATTGATAGCTGTTGTCATATCCATTCCCAGGTTATTAAACACCTGTTGGGCCTGCTCCTTAACCTCACTATCCAGACGGATACTCATACTCGTCTTTGACATACTCTCACCCTCTTTCTATAGACTATTTTAACAAAAAAGAAGGCTAATGTAAATCTATTGGATATACATTAGCCTCTTTGGATAGATGATTAAACAATTTTTTAAAACAACTCATCAAACAAACTCAACTGGTTATCCTCTGGCATATTGCCGAGAATCCCCATTTCATCCATCTTCTCAACCAAAGTTGATGAGAGTCCACCGCGTTTGCGTAGTTCTGTTTTAGAGAGGAATTCTCCCTCTTCACGCGCTCGCACCAACTGCTTAGCAACGTTCTCTCCCAGACCATCCATTGCTACAAATGGCGGAATGAGGGTATCCCCATCGATAAGGAACTCTGTCGCCTGACTACGGTAGAGATCGAGTTTGCCAAACTTGAAACCACGTTCCCACATCTCATTTACAATCTCAAGAGTTGTATAGAGATCGATTTCCACATTAGAGGCCTCATTGTTCTTCCGTTTTTCAGAGATTTCTTCCATTCTGCGTTTGATGGCATCCAAGCCCGCACCCATAGTCTTGATATCAAAAGCCTTAGCACGGATTGAGAAGTAAGCACAGTAATAATAAATGGGATGGTGAACCTTGAAGTAAGCTACACGCAAGGCCATCATAACGTAGGCTGCCGCATGGGCTTTAGGGAACATGTACTTAATTTTCCCACAGGACTCGATATACCACTCTGGCACCTTATTAGCCTTCATGGCTTCGATGTAGCCATTACGTTCCTCTTCTGAAATCTTGAGCCACAAGCCCTTACGTACCCGTTCCATGATAGTAAAGGCCATCTTAGGTTCAAGACCCGCATGCATGAGGTAAACCATGATGTCGTCCCGACAACCGATAACAGTCGATAGATCCGCTATTCCTTGCTTGATCAAATCTTGGGCATTTCCCAACCAAACGTCGGTACCGTGGGACAAACCAGACAGCTGAAGCAACTCCGCAAAAGTCGTCGGATGCGTCTCATCTACCATCCCACGTACAAAGTTGGTTCCAAATTCTGGAATCCCCAGCATACCTGTCGGCGTTCCGATTTGTTCAGGAGTCACACCTAGCACATCAGTCCCAGAAAAGAGGGCCATCACACCTTCATCATCCATAGGAATTTCATTAGGATCAATCCCTGACAAATCCTGCAGTTTCCGAATCATGGTCGGATCATCATGTCCCAGTACATCGAGTTTGAGGACGTTCTCGTCTATATCATGGAAGTTAAAGTGAGTGGTCTGCCATTCAGCCGTCACGTCATCCGCTGGATACTGAACAGGCGTGAAATCATAGACATCCATGTAGTTCGGAATAACAACGATTCCCCCCGGGTGTTGGCCTGTCGTTCGTTTGACACCAGCAGCTCCCTGGGCTAAACGTTCCACCTCTGCATCACGATAAAACTTGCCATAATCTCTCTCATAGCCCTTGACAAATCCATAAGCGGTCTTGGCAGCTACTGTACCAACTGTTCCTGCACGGAATGCATATTCCTCACCAAAAATATCACGTACATCCAAGTGGGCGCTAGGCTGATCTTCTCCCGAGAAGTTCAAGTCAATATCGGGAACCTTGTCCCCATCAAAACCAAGGAAGGTCTCGAAAGGAATATCCTGTCCGTTTTTGCTGAGATTATGACCACATTTAGGACAGTCCTTATTGGGCATATCAAAACCTGAACCATAAGAACCATCTGTGATAAACTCACTGTACTGACACTGACCACAGACATAGTGTGGAGAGAGAGGATTAACCTCTGTAATCCCAATCATGGTCGCAACGAAACTGGACCCAACAGACCCACGAGAACCAACCAAGTAGCCCCGTTCATTGGAACGTTGTACCAGCATCTGCGAAGCCAGATAAATCACAGCAAATCCATTCCCCAGAATAGAGGTTAGTTCTTTTTCAATCCGCAAATCAACAATATCTGGCAGCGGGTTTCCATAAATCTCAAAAGCTTTCTTATAGGTCAACTCAGCAACTGTTTCTTCAGCCTTGTCGATGAAAGGAGTGTATAAGTCACCCTTAACAACCTCAACGGGTTCAAAGATTTCTGCCAAGGCATTGGTGTTTTCAATAACCAATTTCCGAGCTAATTCCTCTCCCAAGAAGGCAAATTCATCCAACATCTCATTGGTCGTTCTAAAATGAGCCTTTGGAAGTGGTGCCGGTTGGGCATGTTCTCCATGACCGATAGTTCGGTTAATCATCGCCCCCTGGCCTAGACTACGGACGATAATTTCACGATAAATCTCTTCTTCCGGTTCGATATAATGGACATTTCCCGTAGCCAGAACGGGCTTACCAAGACGGTCTCCAACTTCTATCAAACTTTTGATAATGGTCTGGAGTTCTTCCATATCCTTGACCTGCTCCTTGGCAATCAAGGGAGCATAGATAGCTGGTGGCATGACCTCGATAAAGTCATAATACTTGGCCACCTCAACCGCCGCATCCACACCTTGGGAAACGACTGCATCAAAAACTTCACCTTCAGAGCAAGCTGAACCTAAAATCAAACCTTCCCGATGAGCATCTAGAACTGTTCTCGGAATTCGTGGCACCCCTTCAAAGTACTTGGTATTGGATAAAGAAACCAGCTTAAAGATATTTTTTAGCCCTACTTGATTCTTGACATAAATGGTCGCATGTTTAATCCGAGCTTTTTTATAAGAATCTAGACTAATCAAATCAATGTTGAGTCTAGCTAGATCGGTCACACCATGTTTTTCTGCAACCTCTTTGATAAAGATGAAGAGCAGGCGACCTGTAGCTTCCGCATCGTAGTTGGCCATGTGATGGTGTTCCAGTGCCACACCGAAACGCTTAGTCAAAGGGCCCAAACCATGACGTTTATACTCAGGGTAGAGATTTCTAGCAAATTCTAGAGTATCGATTACTGGCTGGCTAATCTTAGGCAGACCATGGCGCTCATAGTTGGCATTCATAAATCCAACGTCAAAGGTAGCATTGTGGGCAACTAGGACCGTATCCTTGCAAAACTCTTGAAATTCTTGCAGAACTTGTTCCAGTGGTTTGGCATTTTTGACATGATCATCTGTAATTCCAGTCAACTCAGTAGTAAAAGCTGACAAAGGATGTCCAGGATTGATAAATTCATCAAATTCAGCAATGACATTCCCCTTGTACATCTTAGAAGCCGCAACCTGAATCAAGTCATTATAGATGGCTGAAAGGCCTGTCGTTTCCACGTCAAAGACCACGTAGGTCGCTTCCGACAAGTTCATCTCCACTTCGTTATAAACGATAGGAACACGGTCCTCCACGATATTGGCTTCCATACCATAGATCAGCTGGATTCCCGCTTTCTTAGCCGCCTTATAGCCATGTGGGAAGGACTGAACATTTCCATGGTCTGTGATGGCAACCGCCTTGTGTCCCCACTTAGCAGCTGTCGCAACGATTTCTTCTACCTCTGGTAGAGCATCCATGGTCGACATATTAGTATGAGCATGAAACTCAACCCGTCGTTCTCCTTCTGGCATTAAATCCTTCCGCTCATAGTGAACAACTTCCTGCACGTCTTGCACGTTCATAGTCAAATCGCGTGTGAAGTTATTCATCTCCACATTCCCACGAACACGGAGCCAAGAATTTTTCTTGATGAGATCAAATTTCTGAGCCTCTTCCTCATTCTTAACCCACTTTTGCATCGAAAAACTTGAAGTGTAGTCCGTCATTTTAAAGTTGATCAAAACACGCCCTGTTCTGGTCACTTTTTGCTCCACATCAAAAACAACCCCTTCAAAGACCAAACGATTTTCCTCCGTCGTCACTTCAATCATAGGAGTAATCTCTGCCTTATCCAGCTTCGGTTTAGCTGCAGCTTTTTTAGCTTGAAAATCAAAGGATGGTTTCTCTTCCGCTGGAGGAGGTGCCATCTGTTCTAGTTGTTCCATAGCACGGAGCGCTTCCTCATTGGCCGCTTGAACAATCTGCTCATTTTCAGCATGAAATGCTTCTTCCTGCTCTTGAGTCAGCACATCATTCTTCTCGACTTGACAATTAAAAGTTGGAAAACCAAATTTTTCAAGTTGTTTGGCTAAATTAGGAAGATGATTTTTCTTAAAGTGTTCCTTATCAATCGCCTCAGAGCCTTCAATAAAGAGCTGATTGCCCTCCGCACGAACTTGCAAATTTTGATAAAGGGACTTAAAACCTTGACTAGCACATGGCCCCTCAGAAAAAGCCTCTCTATAATAGGCCTGCAAGAGTTGATTTGAAAATTCTTGAGACAGAGCCTTGATTTCGAAAACAGCTTTATTGCCTGTCTTAGAAAATTCTTCGCTCAAACCTCTCTTTAATTCTAAAAAGATTTCAATCGGTAAAATATTAGAAAATACGAAATGAAACTCCCATACCTTACTAATTTTATGAACCACAACTCGCTCAATATCAGCCTGTGATAAAACAGGAGCCTGTCTCATTTCAGCAGGCATCCCCAGTTGATTCATCAAAATTTCAAAACTATTTGACATTCATTTTCCTCACATTATTCTCCTACTATTTTACCATATTTAGAGGTATTTTCTAAAGACAAAAGGAAGCCACTAAGTGACTTCCTTCTAAAGTGAGGACAGATTAGTCTTCACCTTTGTTTTTCTTAATGATTTCTTCTTGTACTGACTTAGGTACATCTTCGTAGTGGTCAAATACCATCATGAATGTACCACGTCCTTGAGATGCAGAACGAAGAACTGTTGCGTAACCGAACATTTCAGCAAGTGGAACGTAAGCACGAACGATTTGGCTGTTACCATGTGCTTCCATACCATCTACACGTCCACGACGAGCAGTTACGTGCCCCATAACATCACCAAGGTTTTCTTCTGGAACAGTGATTGTTACAAGCATCATTGGCTCAAGGATAGCTGGTTGTGCTGATTTAGCAGCTTCTTTAAGGGCAAGTGAAGCCGCGATCTTGAAGGCAGTTTCAGATGAGTCGACATCGTGGTATGAACCATCGTAAAGTTTAGCTTTAACGTCAACCATTGGGTAACCTGCAAGAACACCGTTAGCCATAGATTCTACCAAACCTTTTTCAACCGCTGGGATAAATTCGCGAGGAACCACACCACCGACGATTGCATTTTCAAATTCGAATCCTTTACCTTCTTCGTTTGGAGTAAATTCAATCCATACATCACCGAATTGACCTTTACCACCAGACTGACGTTTGAAGAATCCACGTGCTTGAGTAGAAGCGCGGAATGTTTCACGGTAAGATACTTGAGGAGCACCTACGTTCGCTTCAACTTTGAACTCACGACGCATACGGTCAACAAGGACATCAAGGTGAAGCTCACCCATACCAGAGATAACCGTTTCACCAGTTTCAACGTTTGTTTCAACGCGGAATGTTGGATCTTCTTCAGCCAATTTTTGAAGGGCGATACCCATCTTGTCTTGGTCAGCTTTAGATTTTGGCTCAACCATCAATTGGATAACTGGTTCTGGAACGTTGATTGACTCAAGGATGATTTTAGCTTTTTCATCTGTCAATGAGTCACCAGTTGTAGTATCTTTCAAACCAACGGCAGCAGCGATATCACCTGAGTAAACAGTGTCAATTTCTTGACGGCTGTTGGCGTGCATTTGAAGGATACGTCCGATACGTTCACGTTTACCTTTAGAAGTGTTCAATACGTACGAACCTGATTGAAGAACACCAGAGTAAACACGGAAGAATGTCAAACGACCTACAAATGGGTCAGTCATGATCTTGAAGGCAAGAGCTGCAAATGGCTCTTCGTCAGATGCTGGACGAGTTTCTTCTTCGTCTGTATCTGGGTTAATACCCTTGATTGCTGGGATGTCAAGTGGGCTTGGAAGGTAGTCGATAACCGCATCAAGCATCAATTGAACACCTTTGTTCTTGAAGGCAGAACCACACAATACTGGGAAGAATTCAACGTTGATAGTCGCTTTACGGATACCAGCTTTCAATTCTTCGTTAGTGATTTCTTCACCTTCGAGGTATTTCATCATCAATTCTTCGTCAGTTTCAGCAACTGCTTCGATCAATTTTTCACGGTATTCTTGAGCTTGGTCAAGGTATTCAGCTGGGATGTCTTCTTCAAGGATATCTGTACCAAGGTCGTTAGTATAGATTTCAGCTTTCATCTTGATCAAGTCGATGATACCACGGAAGTCATCTTCAGAACCGATTGGCAATTGGATTGGGTGTGCATTTGCTTGAAGACGATCGTGAAGTGTGCTTACAGAGTAAAGGAAGTCAGCACCGATTTTGTCCATTTTGTTGGCAAATACGATACGTGGAACTCCATACTCAGTTGCTTGACGCCAAACTGTTTCAGTTTGAGGCTCAACACCTGATTGTGAGTCAAGAACGGTAACCGCACCATCCAATACACGAAGAGAACGTTGTACTTCGATTGTGAAGTCCACGTGTCCTGGTGTGTCGATGATGTTTACGCGGTGGTTGTTCCATTGAGCTGTTGTCGCAGCAGATGTGATAGTGATACCACGCTCTTGCTCTTGCTCCATCCAGTCCATTTGTGACGCACCTTCGTGAGTTTCACCGATTTTGTGGATTTTACCAGTGTAGTAAAGAATACGCTCAGTAGTTGTTGTTTTACCAGCATCGACGTGAGCCATGATACCGATATTACGAGTTTTTTCAAGTGAAAATTCGCGTGCCATGAGGTTTGTTTCTCCTATTTATTTTTGATTTCTATTCTATTATAACACGATTTTAATAAAAACGGATAGGCAGGACCTACCCGTTCTCAATGTTTTCATGCTATTGTTGGTTTCAACTTACGAGATGGTAAGTTGAGTTATAGCTAATACTAATCGATTTAGCTAATTTGAACCCGGGCTAAAGTTAATTAGCCGATTTGAGCCGGAACGGGATGCTGTGTGAAAAAGATAAACTTCCTTGTATTCGTCGAATACTGCGTCAGTTTCCTATTTTCACCTTGTATCCTTACCGTTCCTAGCATCATGATATAGTTGAGCTCAAGCTAAAAGTCTGGAGAAAAAGATGAATCTCATTGGTTGCAATCGCAACCTGCTTCGATTCCCTATTTTCTCTGGGACTTTCTTAACGCTTTCGCATCCTATCTTACCAACGGAAGTGTGCGAATGCACGGTTAGCTTCAGCCATACGGTGAGTGTCTTCACGTTTCTTAACAGCTGCACCAGTGTTGTTAGCAGCATCCAAGATTTCTTTTGCAAGACGGTCTTGCATTGTGTGTTCACCACGAAGACGAGCGATTGTTACCAACCAACGAAGTCCAAGTGTTGTACGACGTTCTGGACGAACTTCAACTGGGACTTGGTAGTTAGAACCACCAACACGACGTGCACGTACTTCAAGTACAGGCATGATGTTTTCCATAGCTGTTTCAAATACTTCAAGTGCATCGTTTCCAGTAGCTTCTTTGATTTGCTCAAAGGCACCGTAAACGATTGAAGCAGCTGTACCACGTTTACCATCAAGCATAACGCGGTTGATAAGACGAGTAACTAGTTGTGAATTGTAAAGCGGATCTGGCAATACGTCACGTTTTGGAGCTCTATTTTTACGACTCATTTCTCTTTATCCCCTTTCCTTATGCTTTTGGACGTTTAGTACCGTATTTAGAACGGCCTTGTTTACGATCGTTAACACCTGCAGTATCAAGTGCACCACGGACGATATGGTAACGTACCCCTGGAAGGTCTTTTACACGTCCACCACGAAGAAGAACCACGCTGTGCTCTTGCAAGTTGTGTCCGATACCTGGGATGTAGGCAGTAACTTCGATAAGGTTGCTCAAACGTACACGAGCGAATTTACGAAGGGCTGAGTTAGGTTTTTTAGGTGTCATTGTTCCAACACGAGTTGCAACACCACGTTTTTGTGGTGAAGAAACGTTTGTTTGAACTTTTTTATGACTGTTGTAACCAACGTTCAAAGCTGGTGATTTAGATTTTTCTACTTTTGATTTACGCGGTTTGCGAACCAATTGGTTAATTGTAGGCATCTACATTCTCCTGTGTTTTTTTATTTTTGGTGATGATACACTTGGTGACAGCTATCATCTGTGTGTACTTTTGCAACATTTGTCAGCACGTCCCTGTACACTCTTGAGAGACCAAAAGTAAAAAGTACCGTCTATTATTGTAACAAAATTTTCCCTTGCTTGTCAAGATATTTTTCTTTTTTATTGTTAATTTCGTAACTTCTCAAAGTAACTTCCACTTGCCTGACCGAAGTGGAAATTAGTCTAAAACGGATTTTTATGGTGGAATTAAGTGTGAGACTTTCCGTTCCATCATTGAGAAGATGGGAAAAGACCCGTCAACGATTTCAAAAGAAATCAAGCGCAATCGTATCATGCATCCAACATCCGTCAAATCTGATTGCACGGATTGCCCACTTCTCAAAAAGCTCCTTATGTCTGTAACAACGCGTTTTTCTCATACTAAAAGCTAGGTTGTGGAAAACTGGAAGTTGGTTTTATATTGAATTGAAATAAGACATGAACAAATCTATTGGGAAAGTCAACTTAATTTCTAGAAATGTTTTAATAGCAACAACGTACTATTCTAGTTTCAATCTGCTATAGAAGTTACCCTTTTCATTCTCTCAAAAGTCAATCATAAAAGAGGAGAAATCGAAGTTCCTCCTCTTCACTGTTTACTATCGAATCAAGTAAATCAAATCGTTACTCATTCACAATTTTTTCATCAACTTTAGGGTTTAGAGTTGTTCCCCAATGTGTAATTGTACGCTGTTGTACTAGTGGTAAGTCTGTGCGGTTGTAAACTGTACGCCATGGTTCCCATACAAGACCCGTCTTTTCTTGAACCTTGATACGAAGATTACGGACATTTCCTTTAAATTGAATCTCTGTTTGGAAGCCTGAAGTTCTGTTTTTTCCGTTATCTTCCCATTGACGTGAACGGATTTCTGGATTTCCTTGTTCATCATATGTAATTTCATCCCAATAGATGTAGTAACGCGCAACATAAGCACCCTTATGATGAAGTTTCAAGAAGCCATTTTTGTAAGAAGTAACCTTCGTTTCGATATAGTCTGTACTATTTTGTAAAGTTGCTTGGGCATTATCTTTTAGGAAGGCAGTCTTATATGAGATTGGCACAGCTGGACTTTGAGCGCTAAAGTTAGCTCCTTCTCTGATGAGTTCCTTCAAGTTTTCGACTGTTCCTGTGACAACTTTGGCGGCACCGCTAGCATTACCTCCTACAATTACCGCTGTTACAGAAGTATTCTTCAATAGACGGCTCCATTCAGAATTTGGAGCAATTGTTGCGCCTTTGATAACCGCATTGATAGCTGCTTTTAATTCAGTAGACTTACTTGTTGACTCAAACTTAACATAGATTTGACGTCCGTAAGAAACATTTGATACATATACAGGTGGAGTTTGTGAATCAACACCTCTTTGTTTTAAATCTTCAGGTGTCACACTCTTGTCAAATACAGCCGCTGGATTGGTCGGTGCATCAAATGTCGCTGTATAGTAGATTTGTTTAAAGTTTACAACTTCAATTTGCTTTTCACCCTTTTGCACAGCCTCAAAGTCAATCTTGAGCGGTGCACCTGCTTTTTCAAAGTCTGCACCAAATTTTGCTTTCAATTGGTTCATGCTATAGGCTGTAGTCGATTCATACTGAACACGGGCAGGAACAGAATGGCTAGATGAATAGTTCTTTGTCCATTTTTCAACCAAGGTATTCATTGCTTCTTGCATGCCACTAGTTGTAGGATTTGCTTCGATTTTATTTTCAGAATGAATCATCCCAGGTAAATCGACGCTGACTGTCCCCTTTGCACGGGCAAGACTAATCAATTCTGGCTGATTTTCTAGCAGATTTTGGTTTGCCTTATACAAGCCACCTAGGAAGACATTTTGATTTCCATTGATGGAAACATCTGCTGTGCCTGTAGAGAGGGTTTTCTTGATTTTTTCTACAACGACAAACTCTCCATTTTGTTCCTTAGCACTTGTGTTGTAGCGATTTTCTAAGGTTTCTCCCTTGCGAGTTAAAATATCCAAAGGATTATAAGTTAAGCCAAAAAGGTAGTCTTTCAATGCTGATTTTTGATCTACTGCTGGTGCAGTTCTATCCTGTCCAACTTGAGTTGTTGCTGAACGGAATACTTCCACTTCTGCCAAGCTCAATGGGGTATTTTTAGTTTTCAACTCCACTTTTACATAACGAGCGCCTTTGGCGGTGAAGAAAACTTCAAGTTCTGCCTTCCCATTCAAACTATCAAAGTGTTGACGAGCAACTTCTTGTTTTGCTTCATTTAACAAAACAACATCAAAATTAGAAAGACGATTAGCTACATTCCCATCTCCACGATTGTAAAGTTTAACTTTTCCAACATTCTCTGTTTTTCCAAGATCAACTTGCCACCAAGCATTGTCTTCAAAGTTTGTGTGCGTTACAGAATGGTGCCCATAGTCACTATCAACATTACCATCCACTGCTCGTGTAGCAGCTCCTCCATAAGCAGTAGAGCTTTGACTAGCTTGTTTTCCACGAGCGATGTTTTCTGTCTCAACTGGACGATTCCCTTGCTCTGTAGCCAAAGCTACTCCCTGAGCGTTCAATAAAAAGGCCGCAACAACAGCACTACACACACCGAGTCCACACTTTTTGACAAAGCGATGCAAACGTTTTTCTTGATTCATTCCTTATTCCTCCGTTTTTAAATGAATACGTTTTCCTATTTGTCTATAGTCTATCAAATTTCAAGTAAAAGTCAAGCACAAACCAGCAAAAAAGTCAAGAAAATAAGAAGAAAACGTTTGCTGAATTTTTCTGATATTTTCTTTAGATTTCCAGTAAATACTATAGTTTGGAAACTAGATAAAACTTGAGAAGCGCTAGCTTTTTCTCTTCCTATTTACAGTTTCGCTAGATGAACTTTTTAAAGAAATATTAGAGATCAATTTCTGAATAAAAATAGCTGGGAACACATCATCTTCCTAATAATACGGCTTTGCTTATGTGACATTTTTATCTCCGTCATTTATACTGATATATAAAATAGTACAGAAAACTTCTCAAAAGTAAGAATTTCTTTGACAAACTAAAGAAAACGCTTGCATATTGTTTTACTACATGCTATACTGATATAGAAATTTATTGATTGGAGAATCATTATGAGAAAAACACCAGCTCAAACTGAGAAAAAAATGGTCTACAGCATCCGTTCCCTCAAAAATGGAACTGGTTCTGTCCTTATCGGAGCAAGTCTTGTCCTACTTGCCATGGCCACACCAACTATCTCAGCCGACGAAAGTACACCAACCACTAACGCAAGTAATAGTGAAACTACTACTGCCCTTACTCAATCTCTTACTGATGCAACAAACATCGCTGGCAAGAACGAAAGCGATTTTTCTTCACCTGACAATGCAAACGCTTCCCTAGAGAAAAAAGAAGAAAAACCTGCAACAGAGCCAACCACTCCTGTTGCAATCCCAGTCGATTCAGCACCACAAACCGGGCAAGATCGTTCAAGTGAACCAACTACTTCTACGAGTCCAGTAACGACTGAAACTAAGGCAGAAGAGCCAATCGAAGACAACTACTTCCGTATCCATGTCAAAAAACTTCCTGAAGAAAACAAGGATGCTCAAGGACTATGGACTTGGGACGATGTTGAAAAACCATCTGAAAACTGGCCAAACGGAGCCCTGTCTTTTAAGGATGCTAAAAAAGACGACTACGGCTACTACCTAGATGTTAAATTAAAGGGAGAACAAGCCAAGAAGATTAGCTTCCTCATCAATAATACAGCTGGAAAAAATCTAACCGGCGATAAATCGGTCGAAAAACTAGTTCCAAAAATGAACGAGGCTTGGTTGGACCAAGATTACAAGGTTTTCTCTTACGAGCCACAACCTGCAGGAACTGTTCGCGTCAACTATTACCGCACTGACGGCAACTATGACAAGAAATCTCTCTGGTACTGGGGAGATGTGAAAAATCCAAGTAGCGCTCAATGGCCTGACGGAACAGACTTTACGGCTACAGGCAAATATGGCCGCTATATCGACATTCCTCTTAAGGATGCCGCCAAAGAATTCGGCTTTTTATTACTAGATGAGAGTAAACAAGGAGACGACGTGAAGATCCGTAAAGAAGATTATAAGTTCACAGATTTGAAAAATCATAGCCAAATTTTCCTAAAAGACGATGATGAATCAATTTACACAAATCCATACTATGTCCATGATATCCGTATGACAGGAGCCCAACACGTAGGCACTTCTAGCATTGAAAGTAGTTTTTCAACACTAGTCGGTGCCAAAAAAGAGGATATCCTCAAGCACTCCAACATCACTAATCACCTAGGAAACAAGGTAACTATCACCGATGTTGCAATCGATGAAGCTGGTAAGAAAGTGACTTACAGCGGAGATTTCTCAGATACAAAACATCCATATACTGTTAGCTACAATTCCGACCACTTCACTACCAAAACAAGCTGGCGCCTTAAAGATGAGACTTACAGCTATGATGGCAAACTTGGAGCTGACTTAAAAGAAGAAGGAAAACAAGTTGATTTGACTCTTTGGTCACCAAGTGCTGATAAGGTTTCTGTTGTTGTCTACGACAAGAATGACCCTGAAAAAGTGGTTGGAACTGTCGCTCTTGAAAAAGGGGAAAGAGGAACTTGGAAACAAACTCTAGATAGCACAAACAAATTAGGAATCACGGATTTCACTGGATACTATTATCAATACCAAATTGAGCGTCAAGGTAAAACTGTTCTTGCACTCGATCCTTACGCTAAGTCCCTCGCTGCTTGGAACAGCGATCTTGCAAAAACAGACGCTTCCCATAAAGTGGCTAAAGCTGCCTTTGTAGATCCAGCTAAACTAGGACCTCAAGACTTGACTTATGGTAAGATTCACAACTTCAAGACTCGTGAAGATGCCGTTATCTACGAAGCTCATGTGCGTGACTTCACTTCAGATCCTGCCATTGCAAAAGACTTGACCAAACCATTTGGTACCTTTGAAGCCTTTATTGAAAAACTAGACTATCTCAAAGACTTGGGGGTAACCCACATCCAGCTCCTTCCAGTCTTGTCTTACTACTTTGTCAATGAATTGAAAAACCATGAACGCTTGTCTGACTATGCTTCAAGCAACAGCAACTACAACTGGGGATATGATCCTCAAAACTACTTCTCATTGACTGGTATGTATTCAAGCGATCCTAAAAATCCAGAAAAACGAATCGCAGAGTTTAAAAACCTCATCAACGAAATCCACAAACGTGGCATGGGAGCTATCCTGGACGTAGTGTATAACCATACAGCCAAAGTCGATCTCTTTGAAGACCTAGAGCCAAACTACTACCACTTTATGGATGCTGACGGAACACCTCGAACTAGCTTTGGTGGTGGACGTTTGGGGACAACTCACCATATGACCAAACGGCTCCTAGTTGATTCTATCAAATACCTAGTCGATACCTACAAAGTAGATGGATTCCGCTTCGATATGATGGGAGACCATGATGCGGCTTCTATCGAAGAAGCTTATAAGGCTGCACGCGCCCTCAATCCAAATCTCATCATGCTGGGTGAAGGTTGGAGAACCTATGCCGGTGATGAAAACATGCCTACTAAAGCAGCTGACCAAGATTGGATGAAACATACCGATACTGTCGCTGTCTTCTCAGATGACATCCGTAACAACCTCAAGTCTGGTTATCCAAATGAAGGTCAACCTGCCTTTATCACAGGTGGCAAGCGTGATGTCAACACTGTCTTCAAAAATCTCATTGCTCAGCCAACCAACTTTGAAGCAGACAATCCTGGAGATGTCATCCAATACATCGCAGCCCATGATAACTTGACCCTCTTTGACATCATTGCCCAGTCTATCAAAAAAGACCCAAGCAAGGCTGAGAACTATGCTGAAATCCACCGTCGTTTGCGACTTGGAAATCTCATGGTCTTGACAGCTCAAGGAACTCCATTTATCCACTCTGGTCAGGAATATGGTCGCACCAAACAATTCCGTGACCCAGCCTACAAGACTCCAGTAGCAGAGGACAAACAACCAAACAAATCTCACTTGTTGCGTGATAAGGACGGCAACCCATTTGACTATCCTTACTTCATCCATGATTCTTACGATTCTAGCGATGCAGTCAACAAGTTTGACTGGACTAAGGCTACAGATAGTAAAGCTTATCCTGAAAATGTCAAGAGCCGTAACTATATGAAAGGTTTGATTGCCCTTCGTCAATCTACAGATGCCTTCCGACTTAAGAGTCTCCAAGATATCAAAGACCGTGTCCACCTCATCACTGTCCCAGGTCAAAATGGTGTGGAAAAAGAGGATGTAGTGATTGGCTACCAAATTACTGCTCCAAACGGTGATATCTACGCAGTCTTTGTCAATGCGGATGAAAAAGCTCGCGAATTTAATTTGGGAACTGCCTTTGCCCATCTAAGAAATGCTGAAGTTTTGGCAGATGAAAACCAAGCAGGACCAGTAGGAATTGCCAACCCTCAAGGGCTTAAATGGACTGAAAAAGGTTTGAAATTGAATGCCCTTACAGCTACTGTTCTTCGAGTCTCTCAAGGTGGTGCCATCGTTGCCCCAGCTGTGGAAGAAAAACCAGACTCAAGCCCTTCCAAGCCTGAACATCAAAATGAAGCTTCTCACCCTGCACATCAAGATCCAGCTCCACAAACTAAACCTGATTCTACTAAACCATCTGCAACAGTAGCCGATGCAGAAAACAAACCTAGCCAAGCTACAACTGATTCACAAGCTTCACAACCACATAAAGACAATAATACTCAATCACTTCCAGCTACTTCTACACAAGCTATTGTAACTTCCTACACCCCAGCTTATACAAATAAGAAACCGGAAACTCCAAATCAGGCAACTAAAGCTAGTTGGAAACAAGAAAATGGTATCTGGTATCTCCATAAAGCAGATGGTTCTCTAGCTACTGGTTGGGTGAAAGATGGAGATACTTGGTATTATCTAAAAGATGATGGCTCTATGGTAACTGGTTGGGTAAAAGATGGCAATGTTTGGTACTTCCTAAATAGTAACGGTTCTATGTCAACCGGTTGGGTTAAGGATGGAGATACTTGGTACTATCTTGAGCCATCAGGAGCTATGAAAGAAAATCAATGGTTTGAAGTTTCTGGCAAATGGTACTATGTTGATTCATCAGGTAAACTTGCAGTTAATACAAGAGTTGAAGGCTATTTGGTCAATGAAAACGGTGAATGGGTTAGCTAAAACTGCTACTGTATAACCTTTGCTTAGCTAGATATAACTAGATATAACTAAGCACAACGATAACAAACTTCTGTTTGCAGGAATTAGTCTCCTCGCCCTTCTAGGTCTCGCTTTACTAAAAAACAAAAAAGAGAACTAAAACTCAATGAAAATCAAAGAGCAAGCTAGCCTCAGGCTGCTCAAAGCACTGCTTTGAGGATGCAGATGGAAGCTGACGTGGTTTGAAGAGATTTTGGAAGAGTATAAACTAGCCCTCCTATAGAAAAATCCCCCTAGACTTAACGCTTGGGGGATTGATTTTTGTACAATATTTGTTGTCCTAATAAACTTGATTAGGATTTTTTATTAAGCCTCTGTCATGGTAAAATAAGCCCGTACTTTTGGAGCCACTTGCGTTCCGAAAAGTTCAATAGCTCTCAGAACCTGATCATGAGGCATGGAACCAAGCGGTAGATGGAGCATAAAGCGGTCCAAACCTAGATCTTCAATCATGCGAATCAATTTTTCGGCTACCTGATCTGGATTGCCCACAAACATAGCACCATTTGGCCCAACTTGCTCCAAATATTGCTCATAACGCAATTCCTGCCAGTGCGGACGGTCTTTGGAAATAGCATCCACTACTTGCTTAGTCGGATGGAAATAATCTTTTACAGCCTGCTCGCCATCTTCAGCAATCCAACCCCAAGAATGGGCTCCAACCTTTAGTTCATGACTGGCATGACCCACTTCGCTCCCAATCTCACGATAAGCCTGAATCAACTTTTTAAAATAACGCGGATTGCCACCAATAATGGCATAGACAATCGGCAAGCCTGCCTGAGCAATCTTCACTGTTGATTCGACATGACCACCTGTCGCTATCCATAAGGGTAATCGATCCTGAACTGGACGAGGATAAACTTCTTTGCCAGAGATTGTTTGGGTCAATCGACCTTGCCAGTCTAACTTGGTCTTTTCATTGACTAACTGAAGCAAATCTAATTTCTCATCAAAAAGGGATTCGTAGTCTTTCAAATCATAGCCAAACAAGGGAAAAGATTCCGTGAAAGAACCCCTTCCGGCCATAATCTCCGCTCGTCCATTTGATAAAGCATCGATAGTGGCATACTGTTGGAACAAGCGAATCGGATCCATGCTCGAGAGAATGCTGACTGCACTGGTCAAACGGATTTTCTTGGTATTAACTGCCCCAGCGGCCAGAACAATCTCTGGGGCTGATACCGCAAAGTCTTCCCGATGATGCTCACCAATCCCATACACGTCCAAACCAACTTTGTCAGCCAATTCAATCTCTGCCACCAACTGACGAATGCGTTCAGCATGACTGTAAGTCTGTCCAGTCCCTTCAAGCTCCGTTGTTTCCCCAAATGTTGAAATTCCCAATTCTACCATTTTGATACTCCCTGTCTATTTCTGTCCTTCAATTTGAAAAATTATTCTAACACGAATCTTGAGTACAAGCAACCTATTTGCTCACAAGAAAAAGCCTAGATAACTAGACTTTTTTAGCTTATTCTACCGTTACTGACTTAGCAAGGTTACGTGGTTTGTCCACATCGAGACCACGGTGGAGTGTTGCAAAGTAAGCGACCAATTGTGTTGGTACGACCATTGAAATTGGTGAGAGGTAAGGGTGTACAGTCGTAAGGACGATATCGTCTGTCTCTTTAGCAACATTTTCTTCTGCGATAGTGAGGACTTTTGCACCACGGGCTGCCACCTCTTGGATATTTCCACGAGTGTGGTTGGCAAGGACTGGATCTGACAAGAGAGTCAAAACAGGTGTTCCTTCTTCAATCAAGGCAATAGTTCCGTGCTTAAGTTCTCCTGCCGCAAAGCCTTCACACTGGATGTAAGAAATCTCTTTAAGTTTGAGACTTGCTTCCATGGCTACGTAGTAATCTTGACCACGTCCGATGTAAAAGGCGTTACGAGTTGTTTCAAGTAGCTCACGAACCTTGACTTCAATGGTTTCTTTCTCTGAAAGAGTTGATTCGATAGACTGAGCTACGATTGACAACTCATGAACTAAATCAAAGGCTTGCGCTTTGGCATTGCCATTTGCTTCTCCGACTGCTTTTGCAAGGAAGGCAAGGGCTGCAATTTGCGCTGTATAGGCCTTGGTTGATGCCACGGCAATTTCAGGACCTGCATGAAGGAGCATGGTATGGTTGGCTTCACGAGAAAGAGTTGAACCTGGGACATTTGTCACTGTCAAGCTTGGGATTCCCATTTCATTAGCCTTGACCAAAACCTGACGGCTATCTGCTGTTTCACCAGACTGGCTGATAAAGATGAAGAGTGGTTTCTTGCTGAGAAGTGGCATACCGTAACCCCACTCAGATGAAATTCCAAGTTCAACTGGTGTAGCTGTCAATTCTTCCAGCATCTTCTTAGAAGCAAATCCTGCGTGGTAAGATGTCCCAGCTGCAAGGATGTAAATACGGTCTGCGTCTTGAACAGCCTGGATGATAGCTTGGTCTACGACTACTTGACCAACCTCATCTGTGTAGGCTTGGATCAACTTACGCATCACTGTTGGTTGCTCGTCAATTTCCTTGAGCATGTAGTAAGGGTAAGTTCCCTTACCGATATCTGACAAGTCAAGTTCCGCAGTATAGCTAGCACGTTCACGACTGTTACCATCATAGTCTTGAACTTCCACGCTATCAGCCTTGACGATTACCAACTCTTGGTCATGAATTTCCATGTATTGGTTGGTTTCACGAATCATAGCCATAGCATCTGAGCAGACCATATTGTAGCCTTCACCAAGACCAATCAAAAGTGGTGATTTGTTCTTAGCCACATAGATGACATCTGGATTTTGTGAGTCAACCAAGGCAAAGGCATAAGAACCACGGATGATGTGAAGGGCTTTTTTGAAGGCTTCAAGAACTGACAAGCCATCTTCTTCCGCAAATTTTCCAATCAAGTGAACGGCGATTTCAGTATCTGTTTGCCCCTTGAAGTGGTGTCCTGCAAGGTATTCCTCCTTGATTTCAAGATAGTTCTCAATGACCCCATTGTGAACCAAGACAAAACGTTCTGTCTCAGAGCGGTGTGGGTGAGCATTGTCTTCCGTTGGTTTCCCGTGAGTCGCCCAACGAGTATGTCCGATACCAGTTGTACCCTCAACACCAGCTGTCTTAGCAGATAATTCTGCGATACGACCGACAGCCTTGACTAGGTGATTTTCAGCACCACCTAGGACAAAAATTCCCGCAGAATCATAGCCACGGTATTCGAGCTTTTCAAGCCCTTGAATCAAAATATCAGTTGCATTTGTGTTTCCAACAACACCAACAATTCCACACATAGTATATACGACACAGGCAAGCTGTGCTTTCTCCTTAAATTGGTATAGTCTAATTCCTCTTTTATAGAATCAGCAAAAACAGTATATACTTGTTTCTTTCACTTGTCAAGAGTTAAAATTGGTATAGTTAAAATTCATCTCCTGTAAGCAAAAAACTCTGACCAATTAGGATAATCAGTCAGAGTCCTTTTTAAAATCCATTATTATCGCTTAATTCCTTGAACCAGTGCCCTGATTTCTTCAGACGACGTTCTTGCGTTTCCAAGTCTAATTCGACCAAACCATAGCGATTTTTATAGCTGTTAAGCCATGACCAACAATCGATAAAGGTCCAAATTAAGTAGCCCTTACAATTGGCTCCATCTTCAATGGCACGGTGCAGTTCACGAAGATGACCTTTTACAAAGTCAATACGGTAATCATCTTGAATCATTCCATTCTCACGGAATTTTTCTTCCCCTTCAACACCCATACCATTCTCTGTCAACATCCACTCAATATTGCCATAATTTTCCTTGATATTTTGGGCAATGTCATAAATCCCTTGCTCATAAATCTCCCAGCCACGATGAGGATTGATTTTACGTCCAGGCATCACATAAGGCTCGTAAAAATGTTCGGGTAAGAGTGGACTCTCTGGATGCTTAGCAAATTGAGGCGCCATAACACGCAAAGGTTGATAGTAGTTGACACCAAGGAAGTCCACCGTATTGTCACGAATGAGTTCCAACTCCTCCTCTGTAGTATCAGGCAAGAGACCGTATTCATGCAAGATTTCTACCAACTCCTGTGGATAAGTTCCCAAAACAGACGGATCTAAGAAAGATTGGGCCTGAAAAAGGTCCGCAATCCTAGCAGCCTTGACATCAGCAGGATGCTGGCTACGTGGATAAGCCGGTGTCAAATTTAAGACAATCCCAATCTTGGAATCTGGCAAAAGTTCATGACAGGCCTTGACCGCTAGACTGCTAGCTAATTGTGTGTGATAAGCTACTTTAACCGCCGCTTCTGCATCCACCTTATGTGGATAATGGGCATCGTAAAAATAGCCAAATTCTACTGGAACGATGGGCTCGTTAAAGGTAATCCATTGATCCACTAAATCTCCATAAGTCTCAAAACAAAAACGAGCATAGTCTTCATAGGCTGAGACAGTTGCCTTATTTTCCCAACCATCACCAGCTTCTTGAAGGGCAAAAGGCAAATCAAAATGATAAAGATTGACTAAAAGACGAATCCCTTTAGCCTTAATACCTTCAAAAACCTTACGGTAAAAATCTACACCCTGAGAATTGACTTTTCCACGCCCTTGTGGAAAAATCCGTGACCACTGAATAGAAGTCCGAAAGGCCGTGTGACCAGTTTCTAACAGTAGCTCAATATCCTGTTCCCAGTTTTCATAAAAGGTTGATGTTTTATCTGGACCAATCCCATTATAGTAACGATTTGGCTCCACTTGGAACCAGTAATCCCAGAGATTATCTCCCTTACCGTCACCAGCTACACGTCCTTCTGTTTGTGGCCCAGAAGTAGAGGATCCCCAGACAAAATCCTTTGGAAATCTTAGCATACATTTACCTCTTTATCTACTCATTTTTCCCATTATACAGAAAAAACAAGGCAAAAACTAGTTACATTTTTTCCTTGTTTTTCTTCTGATTATAGTTTTTATTTCTTGCTGAGGATTTCAAGCGTTTCAAGCACGTTATCTGCATGAACTTCGATGGTATCACCAGTCGCTTTAATCTTGACTTCTACGATGCCATCGGCCGCTTTCTTCCCAACAGTAATACGGATTGGCAATCCAATCAAGTCGCTATCGCTGAACTTAACACCGACACGTTCGTTACGGTCATCTGTCAAGACTTCGTAACCAGCTCCCATCAAGCTTGCTTCAAGCTTTTCTGTCAAGGCTTGCGCTTCATCATCCTTGACATTGACAGTGATCAAGTGTACATCAAATGGTGCCAATTCTTTAGGGAAGTTGATTCCCCAAGCGTAACGGTATTCACCTTTTGGCGTTTTGTTAACAAAGAGGCGAGCGTGTTGCTCCATCACTGCTGAAAGGAGACGACTGACACCGATACCGTAACATCCCATGATAATTGGCACAGCACGGCCATTTTCATCCAAAACATCTGCTCCCATACTTGCTGAATAGCGAGTGCCGAGTTTGAAGATGTGACCAATTTCGATACCACGCGCAAAGTTAAGGACACCTTGTCCGTCTGGAGAAATTTCACCCTCACGAACTTCACGGATATCCACATATTCTGCAGTAAAATCACGACCTGGATTCACACCAGTCAAGTGGTAGCCATCTTCGTTAGCACCGACAACTGCATTGCGAACATCTTGCACCTTACGATCTGCAATAATTTTAACATTCTCTGGCAAACCAACTGGTCCAAGTGAACCGAATCCTGCTTGAACAAGATTCGCCACTTCTTCTTCGCTAGCAACGTCAAAGAAATCTGCTCCCAAGTAGTTTTTCAACTTGACTTCGTTGAGTTGGTCATTTCCAACTAGAAGGGCTGCAACAAGCTCACCATCTGCCATGTAGAAGAGGGTTTTGATTGTTTGTTCCTCTGGAACGTTAAGGAAGGCTGCAACTTCATCGATTGACTTAACATCTGGTGTTGCAACCCGAGTCACTTCTTCTTCAGCGACAACACGGTTGCTTGGTTTGTACTCGTTTGTTGCCATTTCCAAGTTGGCCGCATAGCTAGATTCACTTGAGTAAGCAATGGTATCTTCACCAGAGACCATCCATTTGAGCAATTCTGCCTTGATTTCTTCTTGCACTTCTGCAGGAATCTCATCAAATGAGGCAACTGACTTGTCCAAGACAACCCAGCGGTCAAGGTCTGTACGGGCAGGTGTAATGGCCATAAATTCTTGACTGTCCTTACCACCCATGGCTCCACCGTCACCGATGATAGCCTTGAAGTCTAAACCACTACGAGTGAAAATACGCTCATAAGCAGCCTTATACTCATCATAAACACTGTCCAAGCTATCATAGTTAGCGTGGAAACTATAAGCATCCTTCATGATAAACTCACGTGTACGAAGAAGTCCATTACGCGGACGTTTTTCATCACGATACTTAGGCTGGATTTGGTAAAGGTTGAGTGGCAATTGCTTGTAAGACTTAACAGAATCACGGACAATAGCTGTAAAGGTTTCTTCGTGAGTTGGACCTAGGATAAAGTCTGATTTTTCACGGTTTTTTAGTTTGTAAAGGTCTTCACCATAAGTTTCGTAACGACCTGATTCGCGCCACAATTCTGCACTGAGGAGGGCAGGAGCCAACATCTCAACAGCACCAATCTTGTCGAATTCTTGGCGCATGATGTTTTTGGCTTTTTCAATCACACGGTTGGCAAGTGGTAGGTAAGAATAAACACCTGCTGAGACTTGACGAACATAACCAGCTCGCAACATAAGAGCATGGCTAATAACTTGAGCATCGCTTGGCATTTCGCGAAGCGTTGGGATAGGCATTTTACTTTGTTTCATAATATTCCTCGATTATCTAAAAAAGAGTCGCATAATGTCATTCCAGGTCACAGCAATCATCAAGACAACCATGATGACCACTCCGGCCAAGGTGACATAAGTTTCAATTTCTTGTTTTAATGGTTTGCGGCGGATAGCTTCTAGGATATTGAGCACAATCTTACCACCATCCAGGGCTGGAATCGGAATAAGATTAAAAATCCCAATATTGATGGAAATCATTGCCAAGAAGTACAAGACATTTTCAATTCCATTTTTAGCGGCATCACTACTTGCCTTAAAGATAGCAACAGGTCCACCCAGCTTGTTCAAATCCGGTTGGAAAATCAGATTTTTCAGAGCTGATAGAATTCGTAGGGCCGAGTCAGCAGCAGTTGTAAAACCACCTACAAACATAGATACAAAATCTGACTTAATCCCCGGTTGAACACCTAGAAGGTAAAGGCCTTGACTTTCTTCGGGTGTAACAGTGACTTGTTTGTCACTACCCTTTTCAGAAATAGTCACATCCAAGGTCGGGGCTGTCTTACCTTTGGTTTCTGTTTCCACAGCCTGAATCAAACTTTCCCAGTTGCTAATCTCATGTGAGCCAATCTTGGTAATCTGTGCCGTTTCTGATACTCCCACCTTAGCCAAGGCCCCTTGGGGCATGACATGGAACTGGTTGGTATCGACATCTCTGACTCCACCCTGCATGAAGATTAAAATCCAGAAAACAACGACACCTAAGATAAAGTTGTTCATAGGACCTGCAAAGTTGGTAATCAGTTTCCCCCAGATAGTCGCATTTTGATATTGAACATCCAAGGGAGCAATCCGAACCTCAGTACCATCTGCTTCCACAACCGTTGCATCGTGATCTACTGCAAATGTTTTTTCTTCTTCCAGAACCAAGCCCTTGATAAAGAGCTTATCTTCAAAATCAAACTGGGTCACCTGCATAGGGAGGGCTGTTTGATCTAATTTTTTACCTGAAAGATTGATGCGTTTAACCTTACCATCATCAGTAAGCGTCAAACTGACAGGAGTTCCTGTCTTGATTTCAGTGGTATCATCACCCCAACCGGCCATACGAACATAGCCACCTAGAGGTAAGATCCGAATGGTATAGGCCGTTCCATCCTTGCCAATATGAGCAAAGATTTTTGGCCCCATACCAATGGCAAATTCACGGACTAGAATCCCTGATTTCTTGGCAAAGTAGAAGTGCCCAAACTCATGCACCACCACAATAATCCCGAAAACCAGAATAAAGGTTAAAATTCCGAGCATAGTATTTCCTCCGTCTTTTGATTAAAAGAGTCCAAACAAGTGCATGATTGGAAATACAAGCAACATACTATCGAAACGATCCAAAACACCACCATGTCCAGGAATAAATTTCCCAGAATCCTTAACACCAAAGTGACGCTTGATCGAACTTTCTAGTAAATCACCAAATTGTCCAGCAATGCTAAAGAAAATAGCAAAGACTGACATCTTGTAAATTCCATACGGAAGAGCAACTGTACTGTCAAACATCATAAAGATGATGGTTACTAAAATAGCACCTAAAATACCACCCAAGGCACCCTCAAGGGTTTTATTAGGCGATACCCTTGGTGCTAACTTTCGTTTCCCATAGTTCATCCCAACAAGATAGGCACCACTGTCTGTCGCCCAGACGATACACAAGGCCAAAAGCGCCTTATCTAAACCTGCAATTCTAGCATCTAATAGAGCATTAAAACCAAAGCCCACATAGAAGCTCATAGCAAGAGGGAAAACCGCATCCTCAATCGTATAAGACTTGCTAAACACAGTCGTTCCTAACATGATTGAAATCAAAACACTATAGGCAACCACATTCCCATCAACTGGCAAAAAAGTCAGGTAATTCTCCAAGGGAATGGTCAAGGCAAAGGTTGCAAAGAGGGTTAAGAGGCCCTCCATCGTCATGGTCTCTAGACCTCTCATCTTCAAAAGTTCATGCATGGCTAGCATGGCTATGATTCCAATTGCTATCTGAAGCAAGAGACCACCAATCATTAAAATTGGTAGGAAAATAGCCAGGGCAATCCCTGCAAACAAGGTTCTTTTCTGTAAATCCTGTGTCATATTTCCTCCTAAACTCCTCCAAATCGGCGATGACGACGATTGTAGGCAAGAATGGCTTCCTGCAAGGCTGCCTCGTCAAAATCAGGCCACAAGGTGTCCGTAAAATAAAGCTCACTATAGGCTCCCTGCCATGGAAGGAAATTGCTCAAACGCAATTCTCCACTAGTACGGATAATCAAGTCCGGATCTCGCAAGTCCTTAGGTAAATGCTGGGTAAAAAGATAATTACCAATCAATTCCTCTGTGATGTCACCTGGGTTGATTTTGGCATCTAACACATCCTGGGAAATCAACTTAAGAGCCTGTGTAATCTCAGCACGTCCACCATAGTTGAGGGCAAAATTAAGAATCAATCCTGTGTTGTTCTTAGTCAATTCCTCAGCCTTAGTCAGAGCTTCAAAGGTTTGCTTAGGCAGGCGGTCTGTCTCCCCAATCATTTGAATCTTAACATTATTCGCATGCAGTTCCGGGACATAATTATCATAAAACTCTACTGGCAAGTTCATGATAAACTTGACTTCCTGATCTGGACGGGTCCAATTTTCCGTAGAAAAAGCATAAACTGTAATAACCTTGACACCCAGTTTGTTGGCTGCCTTGGTCACAGTTTGCAACGCTTCCATGCCCGCCTTGTGCCCAAAAACCCGCGGCTGCATACGTTTTTTAGCCCAACGGCCATTCCCATCCATGATGATGCCGATATGAGCAGGAACCTGTGTCGGAACCTCTACTTCCACAGCCTTATCTTTCTTAAAAAATCCAAACATGATCTTATTCCTATTCAAAAATCTATCGTTTCATTATACCATATTTCCCCATTTTCTTCTATCACTAAGCTATTTATACTCTTCGAAAATNNTGTTTTGAGCAACCTGCGGTTAGCTTCCTAGTTTACACTTTGATTTTCATTGAGTATTATTCTCAGGCACCAAGCCCTTTTTTCAAAAAAATAAGCCGCCTGATTGGGCGACTTTATTTTTTATAGGGAGATTATTATGAAAAAGTTTTAGGAGTTTAAGTTAAGGTCTTCTTAACTTATGGACTTAGTATACACTCCCTAGCTTAAAGTTTCCTTAAGAAGTTTTAAAAATCAAATTTTTCCATTTCTCCTGCCAATTTTTCTTGGATAGACGTGTTTGATAAAGTTCCATTCGGTCTTCATTTTCTAAGAAATAAGGAGTTGGACGAACTTGAAAATTCACAATATCCTCCAAACCATAAGGTGCATAGAGTTCAAAATCTGATTCTTCATTCAAGCGTAGTCCAACAGCCGTACATCGTTCTGGATACTTACTCATAGCATCACGAGAACTGGTATAGGGAGAAGTGTGAGGACTGTGCTGGTGCATATAGACTTGATTTTTCAATTCCCACTGGTACTGAGGGAAGTCCTCTCTCAGCTTTTTCTCTAGGGACAAGGTTTCCTCATAAGAAATATCTGGATCAAAGAAAATAACATCTACATCTGTTTCACAGTCAAAAGGGGATTTGTCTGACAAGAGATTCCAGATAAAATTTCTGACAGAACCCGCTGCCAACCACGAGTCTTTCAGACCAAGGTTTCGTATGATAGTCAGAATAGCCATCATATCTGGATTTTTTCTAAAAGCATTTAGGATTTCTTGCTCATTTTTCATTGTATTCATAACCTAAGTGATCATATGCCTTAGCAGTCGCCACCCGTCCAGACCGCGTCCGCATGATAAAGCCTTTTTGAATCAAGTAGGGCTCATACATGTCTTCAACTGTCTCACGCTCTTCTGCTATGTTAACAGAAAGAGTTCCTAATCCGACAGGGCCACCACCGTACATCTCAATCATGGTCCGAAGGATTTTTTGATCCACATAGTCCAGACCTTCATGGTCAACATCCAGCATAGTCAAAGCCTTATCGGTAGTAAGATCATCGATAACCCCATTTCCCATTATCTGGGCAAAATCGCGCACGCGCTTGAGGAGACGATTGGCAATACGAGGGGTCCCACGACTACGTAGGGCCAACTCAGATGCTGCCTCATGAGTGATTTCCATCTCAAAAATATCTGCCGTCCGCTCAACAATTTCCGTCAAGTCAGCATGAGCATAATACTCCATATGACCTGTAATCCCAAAACGTGCCCGTAGTGGATTTGAGAGCATACCAGCCCGAGTCGTCGCACCAATCAAGGTAAAAGGTGGCAACTCCAAATGAACACTGCGACTACCCTCACCAGCCCCAATCATAATATCTATGTAGAAGTCCTCCATAGCACTATAAAGCACCTCTTCCACCGACATGGGCAAGCGATGAATCTCATCAATAAAAAGGACATCCCCAGGCTCTAAGTCATTCAAAATCGCTACCAGATCACCGGCTTTTTCAATGACTGGACCCGAAGTCTGCTTGAGATTTACTCCCAATTCATTGGCAATAACAAAAGCCATGGTCGTTTTCCCCAGACCTGGAGGTCCAAATAAGAGGACATGATCCAGCGCTTCATCTCTCATTTTGGCAGCTTCGATAAAGATTTGGAGCTGGTCCTTGACCTTATCCTGTCCAATATATTCACGTAAGTACTGAGGACGGAGCGTGCGTTCTACTAACTCCTCGTCCCCTATTATCTCATTGTCTAAAATTCTATTCATGGCTCTATTATATCAAAAATCCAAGCCACAAACAAAAAAGCCACCTAATTGGGCGACTCCCGACTTTAGCACTTATGTGGTCTAATATTCTACGGCACTGCTACACCGCCTACGAAAGGAGGTGAGATAGCCCATGATGGAATTAGTACTCAAAACTATCATCGGACCAATTGTGGTCGGTGTCGTTCTTCGATTAGTCGATAAATGGCTAAACAAGGACAAATAGTGTCAAAAAGACCCCAAGCTTATTTGGTCGTGAGCTTGGGGTCTTTTCTAGCCTATGATATAGACACAATACTTAATTCCATTTTATTATCCCATAGTTCACAAAATTTGTCAAAACTTTACATCCTCAGCTTCTCAAGCTTTAACCGCTTTACAACAAGACTTTCAAGTTTAAGAGAAAATTAGGGATTCTATCAATTTCATAGAAATTTTGATTTAGTAAACGAAGAGACAATCTTATATGTCACTCCTCATTTAATAGGCCACTCCTTGACAACCAAGAGCATTATTACAGCAGTTCCAGTCCTTCAATTAACAGCAACTTACAATCAAGTAGAGGACGAACTCGCTGAAGCGACAACAGACCTATTTCTTAGTCATATTCACTAAAAAATCCCCGCCAATTCCCCGACCAAAATCCGAAAAATATCGAAAAATGATTTTTAGAATAGTCCCCAAAAGCCTGAAATAGAGCCAAAAAACTTCACTTGATTAGGCGACTCCCGACTTTAGCACTTATGTGATATAATATTTACGGCACTGCTACACCGCCTACGAAAGGAGATGAGATAGCCCATGATGGAATTAGTACTCAAAACTATCATCGGACCAATTGTGGTCGGTGTCGTTCTTCGTATAGTCGATAAATGGCTAAACAAGGACAAATAGTGTCAAAAAAGACCTCAAGCTTATTTGGTCGTGAGCTTGGGGTCTTTTCTAGCCTATGATATAGAACTAGTACTCAATTCCTTTTTATTATCCCACAGTTCACAAAATTTGTCAAAGGTTTATATTCTCATCTACTCAGCTTGTCCAACTTTAGAATCTGTCCAATAAATTTTTCAAGATTAAGCGAAAGTTATCGGAAAACTATTTTTAGAATGGTCCCCAAAAGCCTGAAATAGAGCCAAAAAACTCCACCCGATTGGGTGACTCCTGAGTTTAGCACTTATGTGGTCTAATATTCTACGGCACTTCTACACCGCCTACGAAAGGAGGTGAGATAGCCCATGATGGAACTAATCCTTAAAACTATCATCGGACCAATTGTGGTCGGCGTTGTTCTTCGCTTAGTCGATAAATGGCTAAACAAAGATAGATAGTGTCAAAAAAGACCCCAAGCTTAATGTGGAAGTTAGCTTGGGGTCTTTTCTAGTCCATGATATAGAACTAATCCTTAATTCCTCTCCATTATCCCACAGTTCACAAAATTTGTCAAAACTTTACATCCTCATCTTCTCAAGCTTTAACCACTTTACAACAAGACTTTCAAGTTTAAAAGAAAATTAGGGATTCTATCAATTTCATAGAAATTTTGATTTAGTAAACGAAGAGACAATCTTATATGTCACTCCTCATTTAATACGCCACTACTAGACAAGCAAAATCATTATTACAGTAGTTCCAGTCCTTCAATTAACAGTCACTTACAATCAAATTGAGTTTGAAGTAGCTGAAGTAACAGCAAGCCTATTTCTTAGTCATATTCGCTAAAAAATCCCCGCCAAAATCTCAAAAAGTCCCCGCCAATTCCCCGACCAAAATCCGAAAAATACCGAAAAATATCGAAAAATGATTTTTAGAATAGTCCCCAAAAGCCTGAAATAGAGCCAAAAAACTCCACCTGATTGGGTGGAGTTAAGGGAGATTATTATGAAAAAGAAAAGTTTAGGATTTTATTAAATAAAGTTAGGAGGTCTTTATTTAATATCTATATGATACAAGACAAAGCTTAAAACTAGCTTAACTTTTCTCAAATTTTACTATTTTGTAAAAAAATTCTATCACCATCACCTACCCACGCAAAAAGCCACCTGATTGGGTGACTTCATTAGGAGATTATGATGAAAAAAGTTTTAGGATTTCATTAAATAAAGTTAGGAGGTCTTTATTTAATAACTATATAATACTAGACCATCCTTAAACTTTACTTAAGAACAAACAAGTTTTATTATTTTTCTCTGTTTATCCAAGTCATTCCTATACAATCATAGGTAGATAAGTCTTCAAAACCCAAAGAACGATAAAATCCCACGTTTTTTCTGTCTGTTCTGTCACCAGCTGGACTTGATAAGCATCTTTGTAATCCTCTAAAGCCTCTTTCATCAAGGAGCTACCAATCCCTTGGCGCTGATAGCTAGGCAAAACAATCAAATCCTGTACAAAAACTGATGAAAAACCATCTCCAACCAAACGAATCAAGCCCACTACAGCATCACCATCAAGTGCCAGATAAATTACTAATGAATGAGACAAGGCCTTCTCCAGCATCTGAGGTTGATGGGTATAATTTGTCCAACCGACTGCCTGATAGAGATGCAAAATATCCTCTAGCTTGACAATTTCTTGCTTTCTAATAGTTATCATGTCATCACCTCTTAGAATTCTCTCAAGCTCTTGTACTGCCGCCCATTTTTATCAAAATTTTCAGGAGCCAACCATGTTTCCAAACGAGCTTTGACTTTTGGCCAGTCCTTATCAATCATAGACAACCAATCCGTATCCCTCGTACGCCCTTTATAAACCACTGCCTGACGGAAAGTTCCTTCATAAATAAAGCCCAAACGCTCCGCAGCTCGTCTGGATGGCAGGTTAAGAGCATCGCATTTCCACTCATAACGACGATAGTTAAGCTCCTCAAAGACATAGCGAGCCAAGAGATACTGGGCTTCTGTCCCTATCCTTGTCCCCCTGAGTTTTGGAGAAAAAGTGACAGCTCCCACTTCTATTACTCTGTTATTCTGGTCAATGCGCATGAGAGAAAAAGTTCCCAAAGCCTTACCAGTTGCCTTGTCTATGATTGCATAGTAAAAACGGTCCTTACGAGCCAACATCTGATTTAAAAGGCTGACCAACTCCTCCATATCTGCTACTGGTTCCTGAAAGAGGTAGGTCCACATCTCCCGAGGAGTATCCGGACCATAAACAGCTAATAAATCCTCCGCATGCTTTTCCACTGAAAGAGCTTCTATTCGAGCATATCGCCCTTCTAAGAAATCAATAGAAGGCAATTCACCTGGAGTATAACCTCCCATTGACTCCCCAATCATTTGACCATATTCATTTACTGACATAGTATTCTCCTTGTTTCACTTTTCAAACTTTATAGTTGCCCATAGTATATCATACTTTCATAAGAAGATTCAAAAAATCCTCCAGATTCTACTCTGAAGGACTTTTAAATTTATTTCGTTACGATATTAACCAGTTTATTCGGCACCGCAATTACTTTCACGATTTCCTTACCGTCAATTTCTGCCTTGACTTTTTCATCCGCTAGAGCGATTTCTTGCAATTCTTCGCGTGATAGGTCTTTAGCGACCATGAGTTTGGCACGAACTTTTCCTTTAATTTGGACAACAATTTCGATTTCGTCTTCAACTAATTTACTTTCATCCCACGTTGGCCAAGTCACGTAAGAGATTGACTCACCTGTTGCTGCAACAGTTTGCCAGAGCTCTTCTGCCAAGTGAGGTGCAAACGGTGCAATCAATTGGATAAAGCCTTTAGCGTAGTCCACATAGAGCTTGTCTTCCTTGTTGGCAGCGTTGACAAAGACCATCAGTTGGGCAATGGCTGTGTTGAATTTGAGGGACTCAATTTGTTCAGTGACAGCTTTGACCGTTTCGTTGTAGACCTTATCAAGAGCGCCATTGTTTTCCGTAGCGATTTCTTTACTTGTAATCAAACGGTAAACACGGTCAAGGAACTTACGGCTTCCTTCCAGACCTTCTTCTGACCAAGCAATCGAAGCATCAAGTGGTCCCATAAACATTTCATAGACACGAAGGGTGTCGGCACCGTATTGTTCCACCACATCGTCTGGGTTAACTACGTTCTTGAGGGACTTAGACATCTTGGCTGGCGCTTGCTCCAACTCTTCCCCTGTTTCCACATGGAAGAAAGAACCGTCACGTTTTTCAACCTTATCAGTTGCCACAAGAGCCCCACGGTGGTCACGGTAGCTTGTTCCCAAAATCATTCCTTGGTTAAAGAGTTTTTGGAATGGTTCCTTAGTCGGAACAACACCGAGGTCATAGAGGAATTTATGCCAGAAACGAGCGTAAAGCAAGTGAAGAACGGCATGCTCTGCACCACCCACATAGATATCTACTGGCAACCATTGTTTGAGAAGGTCCTCATCAGCCAATTTCTCAGTATTGTGTGGATCAATATAGCGGAGGTAGTACCAGCTTGAACCTGCCCATTGCGGCATGGTGTTGGTTTCGCGACGACCTTTGACGCCATCTTCACGAGTCACTTCAAGCCAATCTGTCAAGTTAGCTAGTGGACTTTCACCAGTACCTGAAGGGCGGATGTCCTTGGTTACAGGCAAGACAAGCGGCAATTCACTTTCAGGGACAGCTGTTGAAGTTCCATCTTCCCAATGAATGATAGGAATTGGCTCACCCCAGTAACGTTGACGGCTAAAGAGCCAGTCGCGGAGACGGTAGGTAACCTTCTCTTGTCCACAGCCTTTTTCTTCCAACCAAGCCACAATCTTAGCAATAGCGTCTTCTTTGTTGAGTCCATCTAGGAAGTCTGAATTGACATGAAGGCCATCTTCTGTGTAGGCAGCTTCTTCAACGTTTCCACCTTCAAGTACTTCGACAATTGGAAGGTCAAATTGTTTGGCAAATTCCCAGTCACGTTGGTCGTGGGCTGGAACAGCCATGACAGCACCTGTTCCATAGCTAGCAAGAACGTAATCCGCAATCCAGATTGGAATTTCCTTACCATTGACAGGGTTGACGGCATAAGCACCAGTCCAAACCCCTGTTTTTTCTTTGGCAAGGTCTGTACGAGCCAAGTCAGACTTGAGGCTGGCTTGGTGTTTGTAGTCTGCTACTGCTTCTGCTTGCTCTGTGCTTGTGATGGCATCTACTAGTTCATGCTCAGGAGCCAAAACGGTGAAAGTCGCACCGAAAAGAGTATCAGGACGAGTGGTAAAAACAGTAAATTCCTTATCAGTTCCCTTAACCTTGAAGGTTACATTAGCACCAGTAGATTTACCAATCCAGTTACGTTGCATGTCCTTGATAGACTCTGGCCAATCAAGTTCATCTAAGTCATTAAGCAAACGCTCCGCATAGGCCGTGATTTTGAGCATCCATTGGCGCATTGGTTTGCGAACAACTGGATATCCTCCACGCTCAGAAGTTCCGTCAGGAAGTACTTCTTCATTGGCAATGGCAGTTCCCAATTCCTCAACCCAGTTTACTGGCACTTCCGCTTCATAGGCCAAGCCTTTTTCGTAAAGCTTAGTGAAAATCCATTGAGTCCACTTGTAGTAGTTTGGATCTGTTGTATTGACTTCACGATCCCAGTCATAAGAAAATCCAAGCGCATTGATTTGGCGTTTAAAGTTGGCAATATTTTCAGCCGTAAATTCTGCTGGGTCATTACCTGTATCCATAGCGTATTGCTCTGCAGGCAAACCAAAAGCATCCCAACCCATTGGGTGAAGGACATTGTAGCCTTGCGCACGTTTGTAACGGCTGAGGATATCCGTTGCGGTATAACCTTCTGGGTGTCCTACGTGCAGACCCGCTCCAGATGGATAAGGGAACATATCAAGAGCATAAAACTTCGGTTTTGATGCATCTGTTCCTGTCTTAAATGTATGATGTTCTGCCCAGTAGCCCTGCCACTTAGGCTCAATTTCTTTATGATTGTAAAAACTCATGGTCTCTCTCCAATTTTGTGATGTTACTATTATACCATTTTTGAGGGAATTTGAAATGTGTTAAAAGAAAAAACTGTATACTGTATTTCATTAATTTTGATGGCTCTGAATTGCTCTATCACCCACTTTTTTATCTTATTGTTATGCGGGAAATCAAAGAGCAAAACAAGAAGCTTATCTCTTATAACACAAAATACTAATTTTAGACCGAAGATACGACTGGAATGCTAATTAATGTATTTATAGTAAATAGCCGACAACCTGTGTCGCTTTTTAATTTATGAAGAACGTAGAATTCAATACGAGAATCAATAAAAGACTACCATTTGGAAAACAGTAGTCCTTATTGTTTATTTTGAATTTACATAGGCGTCTACAGCGATGATAGCTTGAGCAACATCTGAAGGCGAAATCTTAAACGGCATCTGATGGATTGTCTCACCCTCCATAGTTGCTTGTTTACCAACTTTTATTAAATCATCATATCCAACTTGATCTAAATGCATTTCTTTTAGAGTTGTTGGCATACCAATTTTTTTGTAAAACTCAATATACTTATCAAGTTCTTCTTTAGGTCTATTTTCCAACAATAGTTGTACCAAAGTTCCATAAGCTACTTTTTCACCATGTGTTAAATGATGAATGTCACCTGTCAATGCAGTAAAACCATTATGAATTGCATGCGCCGCAGCTAATCCTCCACTTTCAAAACCTAGGCCACTCAATAAAGTATTAGCTTCAACAATATTTTCTAATGCTGGTGTCACCACTTTAGCTTCACAAGCTGCCATAGCCTGTAAACCATCTGCAAACAGCGTTTCTTCACATTTCTTCGCAATTGCAACTCCAGCCAACGTTTGCTGTTGTCCCAACATAGTTTTTCCATTTGCCTGCATAACCGCACGCGCCTCAACCCAAGTTGCTAAACCATCTGCAATACCAGACGCTAATAAACGCTTAGGGGCTTGTGAAATAACTTTTGTATCAACCAAAACTAAATCTGGATTTTTAGAATAAAATAGATAATGATCAAATGCACCTTCATCTGTATAAATAACAGATAAAGCAGATACAGGTGCGTCAGTCGATGCAATTGTTGGAGCAATAATAACAGGCTTTTCAATCAAATCTGCAATAGCTTTTGCACTATCAATCGTCTTTCCACCACCAAGACCGATAATACTATCACAATTTTCTTTCTCAGCCAAGGCAACAACTCGATTGATTTCATTGTCAGAAGCTTCACCATTAAACTGGGCTAGAACAATATGGAAACCATACCTATGTAGGTAATCTTCAAATCGTTTTCCAACAATATCATAAACCAACTGATCGCATAATAGAATAGGACGATTCCCCAAATCCAATATTGATTTGGCATTTTCAAACAAAGCATTTTCCCCTTGAATATATCTAGAAGGGCTAGCAAAAATTCTCATATGTATTTCCTCTCTATCTAAATGGAACGACCATTTTGAATAACAAACCAATCGTCAGAAAAATCATCAACCGCCTTTTGGATAGATGGCATGGCGAAAGCTGATTCAAAAACATCTGCTCCTGCTGTAACAGCATGCGCACCTGCAGCTAAAGCATTATTTACTTGTGCTACATTTTTAAAGGATGCAGCTAAAATCTTACTAGGAGAGTTCTGTCTATCAATAGCAAGAGCTAATTGACGAATGACAGAATTTGAATCAATGTTCAGATTTTCCATTCTATTATAATATGGAGCTAGGTAATTCGCTCCTGCTTCGATAGCTAATAATCCCTGAATAACTGTATAAATAGCTGTTGCAGTGATATGGTAACCCTCTTTTTTTAGCACCTTTATTGCACGTAATCCAGCTGGAGTAACAGGTACTTTGATAAATGTATCATCTCCTGCTTGTCTCCGAATTTCATGAGCATCTTTTAAGATACCTTCAAAATCTTGAGAAATCACCTGAACATGAATAGAGGGTGTAGAGCCAATCAATTCTCTTACATCTTTGATTCGTTCAAAAAAATTAATAGAACCCTCTCTTTTTGCAATAGTGGGATTTGAAGTTACCCCAGCTAGTGGTAAAATTTCAGACCACTTTTTAATCTCATCTAAATTTAATGTGTCAAGCATAAATTCCATAAAAAGAACCTCTTTATTTTACAATGTATGCTCAGTACGTCCTATAATATCATCTTGGGTTGCCTTAGAAAGAACATTGAAGAATGCAGAGTATCCTGCAACACGAACAATTAAATCTCTGTGTTTTTCAGGATGTTTTTGAGCGTCAATCAACGTCTCTCTGGAAACAACATTGTATTGAATATGGTACCCATGTAAACGATTAAAGAATGTTCGTAACAAAGCAATTAGTTTTAATTTATCTTCTTCTTTGGCTAACGTTTGAGGATTTACTTTCTGATTTAAGAGAACCCCACCTACGATTTCATCTGTTGGTAATTTTGAAACAGATTTTAAAACAGATGTAGGGCCGTGTTGATCCATATTATGTGATGGTGAACAACCCTCTGCTAACGGTGTACCCGCGTTGCGTCCATCTGGCGTTGCTAATGTTCCACGTCCCTGTCCTACGTTGGCTGAGATAGAAGATGTTCCTGAATAACGAATTCCTCCAATAGGACCTCTTCCATAACGTGTATTAGGATATTTAGCAATTTCATCAACATAAATGTCATAAGCAGCAGTAACCAATTTGTCAGCATAATCATCATCATTACCGTACTTAGGTGCATCATGAATCAACATTTCTTGAATGACCTTACCCTCTTCTCCGGCATAATCTGTTTCCAGTGCATGCCAAAGCTGACTTGGGCTTATACGTTCTTCCTCAAATACCAATTTTTTAATTGCAGCTAATGAATCCGACAAATTTGCAATTCCAACTTGCAAACCTGATATATAATCATATACTGCTCCACCTTCTTTCAGGTGTTTTCCACGACCAATACAGTCATCAGTCAATGCTGAACATAGAATATCAGGAACTTCTCGTTCCAATGATAAATCAATAGAATTTTCAACAATAACACTCATTCGTGTCAAATATCTTAGTGTTTTATCCCAAGCATTTTCTAATTCAGAAAAGTTCTTCATATCCTTAAAATGACCAAAGCTTGGTGCAAACCGTTTACCCGAAGCCGGATCAATTCCATCATTCATCGTGATAAGTAGAACCTTAGGGAAGTTCATATAACTCATACCTGTGCAACGATAGCCCCATTTCCCTGGAACTGCCGTTTCAACACATCCAATGGCACTGTAATCATAAGCATCATCTTCCAATACTCCTTTTGCAATAAAAGAAGGAATAATAATCTCATCATTATTAAATGCAGGCATACCAAAACCAAGTTTCATCACTTCAATACACTCATTCATGAAACGAGCATCTAAACCTGCATGGTAACGTACAGTTAGATTAGGTTGCGGTAGATGGGTTTGTGCAACTGATTTTAATACCAAATAAGATAATGGGTTAACAGCATCCTTCTTATCTCGAGTCTGTCCACCAATTGTAACATTTTGATATAAAGGACTTCCTGCTGAAGAAAATGTATGTGCTTGACTGCGAACCTTATTAATTGTAATTGTCTTAATCCAAAGATTTGTCAGACGTTCAACAATGCTATCTTCTGTTTCTTTACCACTTTCTAAATCAGCCTTCATATATGGATACATATATTGATCAAAACGACCATATGAAAGAGAGTGGCCATTAGATTCAATTTGTAAAATACATTGAATAAACCAAACTGATTGAATAGCTTCTGCAAAAGTAGTTGCCGGTTCATATGGGACTCTAGAGCAAATATCTGCAATCTCAAGTAATTCTTTCTTACGTTTAGGATTTGCATTTTCAGCTAAATTTTTAGCAAGAGCAACAAAGCGATTTGCATATACTTTAATAGCATCGATTACGATAACTATAGAGTCGTAAAAATGATATTTATCAATACTTGCTGGATCTGTTAAATCTAGAGCTGCTTTCGCTTTACGAGCTCGCTCTTCAAAACCTCTTAAACCAAATTGCAACAGTTTCTGATAGTTAACTGCTAAGTGAGCATCTCCAGAATTCATCTTACCTTCCATACCGAAGAATCCTGTTTCCATATAAACAGACACTTCTTCAGGTAACAAGGCACCAGCTCTAGCACGTAAATTATTATTTTCCCAAAACGGAGCAATACTTCTAAGTTGTTCTTTTGTTTCTTCAGTAATATAGAAAACATCTCCATCACGCTTTTCAAAAAGATCCAACTCATTGAGAACAAATTCTAGCGTATATTCTGGAAAAATAGGAGCATCTTTATTGGAAGAAGCCTGATTTCCCGCAATCATAGATTCTTCTTCGATATAGATAGTCATATTTTCCAAAATTTCTTTGAGCATATAGGCGCGTTTTAGGACATTAGGTTGTTCCTTATATCGATCATAAGCGCGTGTTGCTAGAACTGCTCTTTCAGCATCAATATAAGGTTTTTTATTTAAAACATCTTCTCGATATTTGTTCATCCTTTCAGTAAGGCTGCCAAAATATTCTGTCTTGATTGTTGTTCTTGCTACTTCTTTATTTACCATAATAAGCACCTTTCTTTCGAAAATATTTTTGTTTCTTTCGAAAATATAATACCTGGTTTTTTAGAAAATTTCAAGCTTTTAACTAGAAAAACTTTAACTCTCTAATTTTTAGCACAAATGTGTGTGTTTAATGATAATACACAAATGTTTTTTTAGAATTATCATGCTTCATTCTGACAAGCTAAACGATCCTGTACTTTAAAGAATGGGAAATAAACTAATGTAGACATCGCTAATATCACCAGCTGAGTAATAACTCCTTGCCATCCACCAACCATAAATCCTGATATAATAGCTGGGGTGCTCCAAGGTAATGTAACTCCTGAAAATGGCTGCATGAAACCTGTTGCAATAGCTCCATATACTATAACAGCTGCAAGTACAGGAACAAGAATGAAAGGTACAAACATAACTGGATTCATGACAATCGGAAATCCAAATACAACTGGCTCATTTACGTTAAATATTGCTGGAAAAGCTGCTACTTTCCCTAAGGCTTGGTATTGTTTTGATTTTGCTGCAAAAAGCATGGCAACTACAAGACCAAACGTAATCCCTGAACCAGATAGAATTAAAAATGAATCTAAAAACTGTTGAGTAACAATATGTGCTCCATTTTCTAATGATAGATTACCAGAGGCTAACATAGCTTTATTAGCATCAAGATTAGATAAAAGCAGAGCTGTCACTACTCCATTTACTACCGATTGCCCATGAACACCAAACCACCACAAAAATGATATAAAGAAGGCAATTCCAATCGCACCATACAACGATCCAGTTAAACCTTGCAACGGAACCTGAATAACAGAATAAATCATTTCTATGAATGTTCCGCCATTAGTCAATGAGCTCGCTAAAATATATACAATCATAGAAAGTAAGAAAATTACAAATGCTGGAATCATTGCTTCAAACTGTTTGGCAATAGCTTGTGGAACTTGTTCTGGCATCTTAATAACAATTTTTCTCTTTATAAAGAAGGTATAAATACTTCCTACTACCAAACCTATAATGATAGCGCCGATAATTCCTTGGCCTCCAAACCAAACTTTACTAATAGCGTCCCCAATCGCCTCACCTTGTTTAGGGATATAAGATGATCTTAGTAAAATAAAGAATGCAGATACAGAAAGAACCCCAGCTGGTAAAGCCTCTACTCCACTATTCTTAGCATAAGAATAGGCAATTGAAAAACAAGAAATTAGACCCATAATAGCAAAAGTTCCTGAATAGACTTGCATAAAAGGCTCTGTCCAATCTGCTCCAAATACACTAGCAATACTTTGATTCAATCCTTCAAAGGGTAATTGCCCCATAATTAAGAACAAACTCCCAACTACTGTTAATGGTAAAATAGCCAACATACCATCTTTTAGAGCTATAATACCACGCATATTCACAAATTTCATCATTGGTGCAATGATTTTCTGAACATCCATCTTTGCCATAATAAAACTCCTTTTCTTACCCACTAATCAAAGATAGGGCCAAATCTAATACTTTTTTCCCATCTAACATACCATAGTCCATCATCGGAATAACAGCTATCGGAACATCACACTTATCACAAATTTCTTTTGATTTATCTAATGTATAAGCAACTTGAGGCCCCAATAGTGCAACATCTAGATTTGGGGCATAATCCGCTAATTTAGACTGAGAAAACGCCTCTATTTCTGCATCAACTCCACTAGATTGCGCTGCAATTTTCATATTATTTACAAGCATACCAGTAGAAAAGCCTGCTGCACAAAACAAACCAATCTTCACCATTATATTTTCCTCCTCTATGTTAATACTCTAGTATTATTTTTTATGAAGTTCTTTTCTCAAACTAATAATTTCTTTGATTAAATTAATCTCCGTCATACTAGTCATGAGATGATCTTGTGAATGAACAAAGAGAGCTGTTATTTCTGTCTTTGTACCAGACGCTTCCTGTGCCAAGAATTTTGTTTGTAGATTATGGGCTTCTAATAAGGCTGCATCAGCTAACTGGATTTCTTCTTCACATCGTTCACATGTACCGTTTTTTATATAATCTAACGCTTTATAAATATGTTGTTTCGCATCGCCAGCATATAAAATTAAACCCATGATAATTTGATCTGGAACAATCATTTCCATAAATTCCTCCTCATTTCACTATGTAAAAAGCTTTTTTCATTTGAAATTTTAAAATTTTCTTTTGTAACTATAGAATACAACTACATAAGAAACTTGTCAATCTAAAAATCAACAAATAAACAATTTTTATTTATATAAGCACAAATGTGCAATCTACTAAAAAGAAAAACGATAAACTGAATCAGTCTATCATTTTCACTCACATAAAATATTTCGAAAAGAAAAATCACCATCTTCTTCCAAGACTTTTAAAATTGTATTTTTATCTGTAATCAAATGATTTACTAAATTAGCACGCAAGACAGAAAGAATCGCAGATACTTTCGTATCACCGTAAGCAACAGCTAAACTTTGAGGAATATTTTTTAAATCTTCCAAAGAGATCGCTATCGTTCTTTCCTGTAAATTCTCATAAACTTCTTTACCTTTTGAATCAAAGAATCGACAACAAATTTCCCCTACAGTTTTAACTTTTGTCAATTCTTTAAAGTCATCCTCTGTAAGCATGTCTAACCATTGATGTTTTCCTTTATTACTAAAATCACCAATCCCAACCACAGCTATATCTAAATCTTTCCAACTATTTTTCAAATCTTCAAAATATCTTGAGTGCAAAATACCATCTGCTAACAATTTATTCTCTTGCACAATTGTTGCATTCATAAATGTACACTCTCCATGAAATTTTCTAGACATTTCATAGATCAGTGTATTCACATGGTATTTAGCGTGTATGTGACTAGGACCACCTGCTAGAGGATAGAAGTGAACATTTCGGACACTTTTGCTGTGGATTAGATCTACTAAATTACTTAAACTTTTCCCCCAAGAAAAGCCAATTTTCATATTATCATCAATTAAATTCCTAAGGACACCTGCTGCAACTTGAGAAATTCTTTCAGATAAAATTGTTGGAGTATCATCAAATTCATTTGGAATAATTTCTAAACTTTCCAGACCATATTTTTCTTTTACATAATTTTCCAACTTAAACATATTGGTATCAAAATTCTCTATTTCAATTTTAACAATTCCTGCATTCCTTGCTTCTGTTAACATTCTACTAATAGAGGTTCTATAAATTCCTAATTTTGCTGCTATTTGTGACTGATTTAAGTTTTCAATATAATACAGATAAGCAATTTTAGAGAGCAGTTTATTCCTATCTTGATTCATACACTTAACCTCTTACGAAACTACCTTAACCATTATCCCAGCATTTTCTAATGTAGCTATATTTTGTTTAGAAAGTTTTTCGTCTGTTATTACTTCATAGACTTGACTTAAAGCAAATCTTCTTACTGTACCCCTTTTATCAAATTTACTTGAGTCAGTTAGCACAATGACTTTATCCGACGCTGCTGAAATATATTGAACTACCTCACTGCGCATTAAATCTTTTCCTGTAAAGCCCATCTCTTTATCGTAGCCATCTGTCCCAACAAAAGCTTGACGCACATGAAAAGTCTGTATCATTTCTTTTAATAAAGGTCCTACGGTAACCTGTGAATCTTTCTGAAACTCTCCACCAAGAACAATAACACGACATGAATCATAACCTCTTACAAAATTTGCTATAAAAAATGAATTTGTTACAATAGTGACATTTCTTTTTTGCTTGCAAATTTCCTCAGCAAGTAAAGCACAGGTTGAACCAGATTCTATCATTATTGTTTCATTATCTGATACCAATTTTACTGCTTCTTGAACAATTTTTCTCTTAATTTCATAATTAATTGACAAACGTACATTTAAGTCATCTCCACTATTTAATACAGCATATCCATGCTCTCTGTGTAATAAACCTTTTGACTCTAATTTATCTAAATCTTTTCTAATCGTTACTTTCGATACATTTAATTTTTCCGATAATGTATTAACATCAATCTTTTCATATTCTGATACTAATTTAATAATTTGTTCCAATCTTTTCATTTTACACCTCCGTTTTATTCTACCAAAATAAAAAGCAAAAAACAACAAATTAAACTTTCGTTCGTAATTGTTTTTCTTTCGTTTTTGTGATAGGATAGAATTATAAAGAGGAGGAACTCTTATGGAAATATCTAAAGGAATTATTTTTAATATTCAACACTTTTCAATTCATGACGGTCCGGGTATTCGTACAACTGTTTTTTTAAAAGGATGTCCTCTGCGCTGTCCATGGTGTTCTAATCCTGAATCTCAAAGAATGAAACCTGAAAAAATGAAAGATGCTCAACGAGAAAAATTCACTTTAGTAGGTGAAGAAAAAACTGTAGAAGAAATTATTACAGAGGTATTAAAAGATAAAGAATTTTACGAAGAATCCGGTGGAGGTTTAACTTTATCAGGGGGTGAAATATTTGCTCAGTTTGAATTTGCTAAAGCCATCTTAAAGTCAGCTAAAGAACATCACATACACACTGCCATTGAAACTACTGCCTTTGTTGATCATGAAAAATTTGTTGATTTAATCCAATATGTGGATTTTATCTACACAGACCTAAAACATTATAATTCTATAAAACATAAAAAAGTGACTGGGGTTTTTAATCAAATGATTATTAAAAACATTCATTATGCTTTTTCTCAACATAAAACTATCGTTTTAAGAATCCCGGTGATTCCTGATTTTAACAATAGTTTAGAGGATGCAGAAGAATTCGCTACTCTATTTAACTCATTAAATATCGACCAAGTTCAACTACTCCCTTTTCATCAATTTGGTGAAAACAAATATCGTTTATTAAATCGGAAATATGAAATGGATGGAGTCCACGCACTTCATCCTGAAGATCTTATTGATTATCAAAAGGTATTTCTGAACCATCATATTAATTGTTATTTCTAGTTTATTTCCTTGAAATGCTCTAGCTATTTGCAGATAACAAGCATCTATAATACATACTTAACTTCTCAAAAGGTTTAGCTAAAAAATTTTAGCCAAACCTTTTCTATTTTACCTTGCTCTAAAATTTTTAAACTGCTATACTTATAACAGAAAACCCTTCCAAGGAGGTAGCGGATGTCTCATTCCTTTAAAAAATCTCTCCAAAAAGAAATTCTCCATAGAAGCTCTATCGCAGCCTTTGTGACCTCACTTTTACTACTCATTTTACTTTTTGGTTTTTCCTATTTTTTACAAAAGCAGCAACTCTCCAAAGACACGAGACAGATTGTCAAACAAGTTCAAGAAATGAAAGAAGCAAATAATGAGCTCCTGACTACTATGAACTATAAAATGATTCCTGAATTTTTGGACGGCAAACACACAGAGCGAGAAGTCTTTAGCTTATTTTACGAGACAAAAGCTAGACTGAAGCTTAGTTCCGACCTCATTATCCTAAGTGATACAGGTGAATTACTATTTAGTACCAATCGCAATCATCAAGAAAGTATTTTATCTCCCTACTATCTAAAACTACTCATTCAAAATCCTTCTCAAGAAAAAGTGACAGAAAAAATTGCACTCTCTTCAGATAAGCAACATTACACACTCTTTATCAAACCACTACTTCAAAACCAACGAGTTAAGGCCTATACTATTGCTTTCGTAAATGAGAATGATTTCATCTCAAGTTTCCCAATGATCAATTCCAAATACATCATTACCGATAGCTTTGGAAATATGTTTTCCAACAATACAAATCAGTTTACTCGCTCCACTCTTGAAAAATTTGATGAAAAACTCCTACACTCTCGCACCCACTGGTATGCGAATGAACCGCTTATTGTTCAAAAAGAAAAAGTCGGTGCTATTTTTTCAATCTATACTTTTCAATCCTTTTTTCCCATTCCTAGCTTACTCGGCCTAGCCTCCGTCCTCACCTTATGTATATTCTTCCTCTACTTCTGGCAAGCAAGACGAATTGCTCATAAAATTGCCACACACAACGCTGTTCCTATTGAAAGTTTGGTTTACCAACTTCAAGAAATTCCTAAACAAGCAGAAAAAAGGCTTTCTCTACAAACAGGTGATGAGTTTGAGTTTATGGCAGAAAAAATCAACAATATGTTGTACGAATTAGATCAACTTCATCAAAAAATGTTGACCATAGAAAAAGAAAAGTGGATTTTTGAAAGAAAAATGCTGGAAGCTCAGTTCAATCCTCATTTTCTCTACAATACACTTGAGACGATTAAAATCACTTCTTTAATGGATGCCGCTCTCACACAAGACCTGATTCAAAACCTCACGCGCATTCTTCGCTACAGTATCACCGATTTAGAAAAAGAAACAACCATTTGCCAAGATTTAAAGATTATAGAGGATTACCTTATTATTCATAAGATTCGTTTCGAGCACTTTTCATATGATATTGTCTGCCCAGAAACTGTTGATAATCAGCCTATTCCTAAACTTTTCTTACTTCCTCTAGTAGAAAATGCTATAAAATATGGGATGCAATACCGTATTGATCTTCATATTGATATCCAAATTACCTTGGAATCAGATTCTCTAATTTTTTTAGTCAAGGATAATGCTGGAGGACTCACAAAACAAGAGCGACTCGCTATTTTAGACTCTTTAGAAAGCCCTCATACCCAGCATGGCATCGTTAACAGCTATAAACGATTGAGCAATTTCTTTTCTGATGTCCAGCTAGATTTAGGAGTCAATCGCCATGGAGAAACTTGGGTCAAATTTATAACGAAAGGACTAACTCATGTTTAAGCTCATTATCGTAGAAGATGAACACCTCATTCGAAAATGGCTAGAGATTGCCGTAGACTACTCTGCCCTAGGTATCCAAGTCGTAGGAACTGCCAGTCACGGTCAAGAGGGAATGAAACTCATCCAAGAAAAAGAACCTCATATTGTCTTAACAGACATCACCATGCCAATTATGGATGCTTTTATGATGTTTGAAGCCACTCGTACTCTCTCCTATGAAAAAGTTATCTTATCAGGTTATAACGATTTTCAAAATGCCAAAAAAGCCATGCAATATGGCGCGGTAGATTTCTTATCCAAACCAATTGATACCAAGGAATTGACAGAATGTCTTCAAAAAATTGTTTTGCGATTACGAGTTAGCACTTATCAAGAAACTCCTTTTTTAGAAGAATATCAAACTTTACTCACCTCTATCCAACAAGTGGATACACAAAACCAAATCATTCAGCAAATTCTTGAATTTGTGCACCAACACTACTGCATGCACTTTACCATTTCTAGCATTGCAGAGAATCTAGGATATAGTGAAAGTTATCTATATAAGGTTATCAAAGAAGACTTCCCAATGACGCTAAATGAATATATCTTACGCTACCGCCTCAAGCAAGCTATAGATAAAATGGCTGAGTCCCCTAATTCTCCCTTAAGCGACATCTCTGAACAAGTTGGATTTTCAGACTATAAATATTTTGCCAAAGTTTTTAAAAAATATCTCCATATTTCTCCAAAAGAATTAAAACTCATGGATAAAAACCATTGATGTAAAAGGATTGCTCAAATCAGGCAATCTTTTTATTTTGTACTTTTACTCAATGAAAATCAAAGTGCTAACTACTCAAATCATAGCTTTGAGATTGCAGATAAAATGACGTGCATTGAAGAGGATTACCATCGAAATCCCAGTTACAGTGTACCCATCCTTGCTCTAGATACCCATTTCCTATTTTTCGTTTTAGATTTCTTTAAGGTTTTTATTATATCCTGTAGAACTCTACAATTTAAAGACATTAACAATCTAGGTAGAGAAAATGTTCGTAAAAAAGGAGATACTTATGAAAAAAATACTATTCTTTCTCTCTTGTGGCTGGATATTCCTTTCTTTATCAGGATGTTCTTCACCTATAGAAGCGGAAACTAGCACTGAAAAAGATTCAGATAGCACTTTGGTTGTCTACTCGCCTAACCCTGAAGACCTTATCGAAGAGACAATACCTGCCTTCGAAGAAAAATATGGTATTAAGGTTGACTTAGTACAAGCCAGCACTGGTGAATTGTTCAAAAAAGCTGAGGCCGAAAAAGAATCCCCTGTAGCTGATGTCATTTTCGGAGGCTCCTACGCCCTCTTCTCTTCTAACGAAAATCTTTTTGAACCTTATATTTCTCAAGAGAACGACCAGATAATCCCTGAATATCAAAATAAAATAGGATTCTACACACCTTATACATTGGATGTCAGTGTTATCATTGCCAATTCAGCTCTTACAAAAGATATTAAAATTGAAGGCTACAATGATCTACTCAATCCTAAATTAAAAGGAAAAATCGCTACTGCTGATCCTAGTAATGCTTCTAGCGCCTTTGCACAACTAACAAACATGCTTGTAGACCAAGGTGGATACGAAAATGAACAAGCTTGGACCTATGTGAAAAATCTATTTACCCTAGTAGATGGAAAAATTGCATCTAGCTCTTCGAATGTTTACAAAGCTGTCGCCGATGGGGAAATGGCTGTTGGACTCACCTATGAAGACCCTGCCTTAAAACTCTTAAATGATGGGGTTGATGTAAAAGTTATTTATCCAAAAGAAGGAACCGTCTTTTTACCTGGTAACGCAGCTATCATCAAAAATGCCAAACACATGAAAAATGCTAAGAAATTTATCGATTTCCTCCTTTCTCAAGAAATCCAAGATAAACTAGGAACTGAAACTACAATCAGGCCCATTCGTAAAAATGCTAAAACCAATAAAAATATGAAGGCTATGACAGAAATCAATATTGCCACTGAAGATTCCGATTATGTCATTAAAAATAAATCTACTATTCTTAAAAAGTACAATGATATTTTTACAGATATCCAATCTAAAAAATAAAATTTGACTTACCAGTGATTAACTGTCAAACCCTACTATAAAATCAAAAAGATTACTTCCGTTTTTGTAGAGAATTTTACTCTAATAGAATAGAATTATCGGTTTTAAAAACGCTTACATTGTTTTAAAATAAACTTAAATAACATAACGGAGGTATCCATCATGAAAAAGAAATGGATGTATTATGCTGCTTGCGGACTAGCTCTTTTTGGTCTTGCTGCTTGTTCTTCTAATGAATCTGCCGATGGCGGTTCATCTGATAAAGGAGACGGCGGTTCGCTAGTCGTTTATTCACCAAACTCAGAGGGCTTAATCGGAGCAACTATTCCTGCCTTTGAAGAAAAATACGGTATCAAAGTAGAACTGATTCAAGCTGGTACTGGAGAACTTTTCAAAAAACTAGAGTCAGAAAAAGAAGCTCCTGTAGCCGATGTCATCTTTGGTGGTTCTTATACACAATATGCTACCCACGGAGAACTCTTTGAAAACTATACTTCAAAAGAAAATGATAATGTTATCAAAGAATATCAAAACACAACTGGCTACTCTACACCTTATACACTAGATGGTAGTGTTTTAATCGTCAATCCTGATTTAACGAAAGGCATGAACATCGAAGGATATAGCGACCTTCTCAAACCTGAACTAAAAGGAAAAATCGCAACTGCTGACCCAGCAAACTCTTCTAGCGCCTTTGCTCAATTAACAAATATGCTACAAGCTCAAGGTGGTTACAAAGACGATAAAGCTTGGTCTTATGTAAAAGATCTCTTCACACTTATTGATGGGAAAATCGGTTCAAGTTCATCTGGTGTCTATAAAGCAGTCGCTGACGGAGAAATGGCTGTTGGTCTCTCTTATGAAGATCCAGCAGTTAAACTCTTAAATGACGGAGCTAATATCAAGGTAGTCTATCCAAAAGAAGGAACAGTCTTCCTACCTGCTAGTGCTGCTATCGTTAAAAAAGCTAAAAATATGGAAAATGCCAAGAAATTTATCGATTTCATTATCTCTCAAGAAGTACAAGATACACTTGGTACAACCACTACTAACCGGCCTGTTCGTAAAAATGCTAAAACAAGCGAAAATATGAAACCAATTGACAAAATCAAAACACTCACTGAAGATTATGATTATGTCATCAAGAATAAATCAGATATCGTTAAGAAATACAACGAAGTCTTTACAGATATCCAATCTAAACAGTAAAAGAGGTTCACTATGAGTGAGATCAAAATTATTAACGCCAAAAAAATCTACCACGATGTCCCTGTTATTGAGAATTTGAACATTACAATTCCAAAAGGAAGTCTCTTTACCCTTCTTGGACCCTCAGGGTGTGGGAAAACGACCCTTCTTCGTATGATTGCAGGTTTCAACAGTATCGAAGGCGGAGAATTTTACTTCGATGATACAAAAATCAATAATATGGAACCCAGCAAACGCAATATCGGGATGGTTTTCCAAAACTACGCTATTTTCCCACATTTGACTGTCCGAGATAATGTTGCTTTTGGTCTCAAGCAAAAGAAGGTTCCAAAAGAAGAATTAGTACAACAGACCAATAAATATCTTGAACTCATGCAAATTGCTCAATATGCGGATCGAAAGCCTGATAAACTCAGTGGTGGACAACAACAACGTGTCGCCTTGGCACGTGCCTTAGCTGTTAATCCAAGTGTTCTCCTCATGGACGAGCCGCTCAGTAACCTAGATGCCAAACTTCGCTTGGATATGCGTCAAGCTATTCGAGAAATCCAACACGAAGTGGGAATTACAACCGTTTATGTGACCCACGACCAAGAAGAAGCCATGGCTATTTCAGACCAAATTGCTGTTATGAAAGACGGAGTTATCCAACAAATCGGTCGGCCAAAAGAACTCTATCATAAACCAGCTAATGAGTTTGTAGCAACCTTTATCGGACGCACAAATATTATCCCTGCTAATCTCGAAAAACGGAGCAACGGCGCTTATATCGTTTTTTCAGATGGCTATGCCCTTCGAATGCCAGCTCTTGATCAGGCTGAGGAGCAAGCTATTCATGTAAGTATTCGTCCTGAAGAGTTTATCAAAGATGAATCTGGAGATATTGAAGGAACTATTAGCGATAGCGTCTATCTTGGACTAAATACGGAGTATTTCATTGAGACAGGTTTTGCCTCAAAAATTCAAGTTAGCGAAGAATCAACTTTTGAAGAAGATCTACAAAAAGGCGATCGTATTCGTCTACGAATCAATACCCAAAAATTAAACGTCTTTTCTGCAGATGGTTCGCAAAACCTGATAAAAGGAGTCAACCATGGAACGTAAAAAACTAAATATTTGGACAGCCTCCTCTTTCTTCATCTTTCTTACCTATCTTGTCTTTCTGGTTTATCCTATCGTTACCGTGCTCAAGCAAGCACTCATACATGAAGGACAATTTTCACTAGCTAATTTTGTCACTTTCTTTGGTAAAGCCTACTACTCTGAGACACTTGTCAACAGTTTCAAGGTTTCCATTACCGCTACTGTCACTTCCTTAGTTGTAGGAACCCTATTAGCTTATCTCTTCTCTATGTATGACTTCAAGGGAAAGAAATTTCTACAAATATTGATTATCATTGCTTCTATGTCAGCTCCTTTCGTGGGAGCCTACTCCTGGATTCTCTTGCTGGGACGAAATGGGGTCATTACTAAATTCCTGACAAATGCCCTTCATCTTCCAGCTATCGATATTTATGGATTCAAAGGAATTGTACTTGTCTTTACACTGCAACTATTCCCACTGGTATTTCTATACGTTGCTGGGACAATGAAAAGTATTGACAATTCTCTACTTGAAGCCGCTGAAAGCATGGGGTCCTTCGGATTTAAGCGTATCGTAACGGTTGTTTTACCTCTCCTCGTTCCAACCTTACTAGCTGCTGCCCTACTTGTATTTATGAGAGCATTCTCAGACTTTGGGACACCTATGTTAATTGGTGAAGGATATCGGACTTTCCCAGTCTTGATTTATACCCAATTTATTAGCGAGGTTGGAGGAAATTCTGCTTTTGCATCTGCTTTAGCAATTATGGCGATTATCATTGCCTTGGCGATTTTCCTTATCCAAAAACACATTGCAAATCGCTACAGTTTCAGCATGAATTCGCTCCATCCAATTGAGCCTAAAAAAACTACAAAAGGAAAAATGGCTGCCATTTATACAACAGTCTACGGAATTATCTTTATCTCTGTTTTACCTCAAATCTACTTGATTTATACCTCTTTCCTAAAAACATCAGGTATGGTATTTGTCAAAGGTTATTCTCTAAATAGTTACAAGGTAGCTTTCAATCGTATGGGCTCTGCTATTTTCAATACTATTCGTATCCCTTTGATTGCCTTAGTTCTAGTTGTCCTATTCGCAACATTTATCTCCTACCTAGCCGTTAGAAAACGGAATTTGTTTACAAACTTAATTGACAGCCTCAGTATGGTACCTTATATTGTACCAGGAACCGTTCTAGGGATTGCCTTCATTTCTTCCTTCAATACTGGCCTATTTGGAAGTGGATTTCTTATGATTACAGGAACTGCTTTCATCTTGATTATGTCCCTATCTGTCAGAAGATTGCCTTATACTATTCGCTCATCTGTTGCTAGCTTACAACAAATAGCCCCAAGTATTGAAGAAGCCGCGGAAAGCTTAGGAAGTAGCCGTCTCAATACCTTTGCCAAGATTACAACTCCAATGATGCTATCTGGTATTATTTCTGGAGCCATCCTATCTTGGGTCACAATGATTTCAGAACTCTCTACTTCTATCCTCCTCTACAATGTCAAAACAAGAACAATGACTGTAGCTATTTATACAGAGGTTCTCAGAGGAAATTACGGTGTAGCCGCAGCCTTGTCAACTATCCTGACTGTTCTAACAGTAGCTTCCTTGCTCTTGTTCATGAAAATCTCTAAAAGCAACAGCATTACACTTTAGTTTTCCCCATCAAAAACAGCCGAAAGGATTACCCTCGGCTGTTTTTTCTTATCTTGATATTCCTATCAAATCCCTAGCTCATGGCAAGTAAGTCTAGACTGATTAAATGGAGACTTCCTCCATCTTCTCACGTCCTAGTTCCCGGTAACTACGGTCGCCGACAACTTCTACGCTAAACTGACCGTCCTCATATTCAAGAATCGTCACGCTACCATTATCGAGACCATGTGGATGCATACCATTGATCAGATAAACAATGGTTCCAATGGTCATTCCATGGCTGACAACGAGAGCATTGCCCCCACCTTGCTCTTCCATTTCTTTGGCAATCGCTTCAAAACCTTCCTTAATTCGGCCACTGAGTTTTTCCCAGCCCTCAGCCCAACCAGCTGTATCGACCTCTACCAAACCCTCAGCCAGTTCCGCATAAGATAATTGGTGAACGTGGTCCACATTAAAGATACGAGGAATAATGCCCATGAAAAGATCGCCATCGTAGGCTCCATCAAAGCTACCAAAACACCATTCTCTGATACGCTTGTCCATGCGATAAGGGATTTTCCCCTGCAAACCAAGTTCATCAAGGATAATTCCCATTGTCTGAATGGTGCGACCAGAATCACTGGAATAAGCGCGCTCAAACTGTAGACCAGATTCTCGCAAACCGATTCCTAATTCTTGAATCCCTCGTTCACCTTCAGTTGTTAAGGGAGTATCGCTCCAACCTTGCGCGCGACCAATCGTGTTAAACATAGTCTTGCCATGACGTACCAAATACAATCGTACTTTTACCATTTTCCGTCCTCCGTTTGCTTCTATTATATCATGGATGATAAAACAAAAGCCACCCAGACAGGTGACTTTTGCAGGAGATTATTATGAAAAAGTTTAGGAGTTCTATTAAATAAAGATATTAGATGAAAATCAAATTCAAACTAAATCAGTGTTATCTGTTTCAAATAATATTAGGAGGTCTTTATTTAATGATTATAGTATACACATCCAACCTTAAATAGAACTTAAAATTTCTCTTATTTTTTTAATTTTTAAAACTATGAATTGGTGCTGGGATTTGTCCTCCACGAGAGATGAAATCAACAGACGAAGCCCCATTGACTTTCATAACTGGAGCTGTACCAAGAAGACCACCAAATTCAATCATATCGCCTTCTTTTCCTTTTGGAATGATACGAACAGCTGTTGTTTTCATGTTAATGACACCAATTGCAGCTTCATCTGCAATCATGGCCGCAATGGTTTCAGCAGGTGTATCCTCCGGAATGGCAATCATATCCAAACCAACGGAACAGATAGCCGTCATAGCTTCTAGTTTTTCCAAATTAAGAGAGCCATTTTGCACTGCAGCAATCATTCCCTCATCCTCTGAAACGGGGATAAAGGCACCAGACAAACCACCGACTTGGTTGCAGGCCATCACTCCGCCTTTCTTAACTTGGTCGTTCAAGAGAGCCAAGGCAGCTGTCGTCCCGTGTGTTCCAACTGTCTCAAGTCCCATTTCTTCTAGGACACGTGCTACAGAATCTCCAACCGCAGGAGTTGGCGCCAAACTCAAGTCCACAATACCAAACTCCACACCCAGTCTCTCACTAGCCATCTGACCAACCAATTGACCGATACGAGTGATTTTAAAGGCAGTCTTCTTGACTGTTTCTGCTACTACATCAAAACTCTCTCCACGAACTTTTTCCAAGGCACGTTTCACCACACCAGGACCAGAAACTCCAACATTGATGATAACATCTGCCTCCCCAACACCATGGAAGGCACCTGCCATAAATGGATTATCCTCAACAGCATTAGCAAACACAACCAACTTAGCTGCCCCCATATCAGATAGAGTTGCTGTTTCCTTGATAACTCGTCCCATATCTGCGACAGCCGTCATATTGATACCAGACTTGGTTGAGCCTATATTGACTGACGAGCAGACCTTGTCCGTTTCAGCCAAAGCACGAGGAATAGAATTGATAAGAATCTCATCTCCCTTTTGGTACCCCTTTTGTACCAAGGCAGAGAAACCACCAATAAAATCCACACCGATTTCTTTCGCAGCCTTATCAAGCGCTTTTGCCAGAACCACGTAGTCCGTCGCATCTGTCGCTGCCCCTATCAGAGAAATAGGTGTCACCGATACACGCTTATTAACGATAGGAATTCCCAACTCAGCCGCAATTTCATCACCAACAGCTACTAAATTAGCCGCCTTGGTCGTAATTTTTTGATAAATTTTTTCCGCAGCACGATTGATATCTGGATCAATACAGTCCAAAAGGGAAATCCCCATGGTAATGGTTCTGATATCAAAGTTTTGCTCCTCAATCATGGCGATGGTTTCAGTAACTTGTCTAATATCCATGATAACCTCCTAGATATTATACATAGCTTCGAAAATCGCTGCACTCTGAATATTGATTTTTACATTCAAAGTTTGCCCAAAAGCTTCAAATTCATTACGAAGATAGGTAAAATCTTGCTTTTCATCACTAGATACAACAGCCATCATCGTAAAATATTCATCCAAGACAGTTTGAGAGATATCGTCAATATTCAATCCTAATTCTGCAATTTTACCAGAAACACCTGCAACAATTCCAGATTTATCTTTACCAACAACAGTTATAATGGCTTTCATAAGTAAACTCCAATTCTTCTTTTAATAGGAAACCTGAACATTAAACAGGATTCTTTTCAAATAGTATAGCATAATTCTAACGAAAATACTCAAAAACGCCTGCTTACGAAGTTGTTCTTAAGAAAAAAACAATTTCGTAAACAAGCGTCTACTATCCCAACTTATGATGAGTGTTCCCGCTAGGACCGAAATCCTAGCGGTAGACCAGAGCTAGACTAAGAGCACAAGACTCCATCATCATAACACTCAACAAAATTGATGATTTTATACTAATTCGATGATCGCCATTGGCGCTGCATCACCACGACGTGGTTCAGTTTTAAGGATACGAGTGTATCCACCGTTACGTTCAGCATAACGAGGTGCGATTTCTGAGAACAATTTTTGAAGTGCTGTAGTAGAAGTGTACTTATCAGTTGCTTCATCATAGTTTTCAGATGCGATTTCATTACGTACGAAAGCAGCTGCTTGACGACGTGCATGCAAATCACCACGTTTACCTAGAGTAATCATTTTTTCAACAGTTTTACGGATTTCTTTAGCACGAGCTTCAGTTGTCACGATTGATTCGTTGATCAAAAGGTCAGTTGTCAAATCGCGAAGCATTGCTTTACGTTGTGAGCTAGTGCGTCCTAGTTTACGGTAAGCCATGTATTCCTCCTTTATTTATCTTTTAATCCAAGACCCAAATCAATGAGTTTGAGTTTCACTTCTTCCAAACTCTTGCGTCCAAGATTTCGTACTTTCATCATCTCTGCTTCAGATTTTTCTGTCAAATCATGCACAGTATTGATACCGGCACGTTTCAAACAGTTGTATGAACGCACAGACAAGTCCAGTTCCTCAATCGTACGATCCAAAATACGATCGTCAGATTCAGTGTCAGCTTCTTTCATCACTTCAGTTGACTTAGCAATCTCAGTAAGATTTGTAAACAAATCAAGATGTTCTGTCAAAATACGTGCTGAAAGCCCTAAAGCATCTTCTGGAATAATTGTTCCATTTGTCAAGATTTCAAGGGTTAATTTGTCAAATCCATCATTGCTACCTACACGAGCAGGTTCCACTTGATAGTTGACTTTTGTAACTGGTGTATAAATAGAATCTACAGCAAGTGTTCCAACTGGTGCATTATCCTTTTTATTTTCATCAGCAGGTACATATCCACGACCACTGTTAACAGTCATAGTCGCTTTTAGGGAAGAACCTTCACCGATTGTAAAGAGATAATGATCTGGATTTACAATTTCAATATCGCTATCTGTCAAAATGTCACCAGCTGTTACTTCAGCAGGACCTTCAACATCCAGTTCGATGATTTTTTCGTCTTCAACGTACGATTTCACTGCAATTCCTTTAATGTTCAGAATGATTTGCATCACGTCTTCACGAACACCTGGAACTGTGTCAAACTCATGTAACACACCATCAATGTTGATAGATGTCACAGCTGCTCCTGGTAGAGAAGCTAGAAGTACACGACGAAGAGAGTTACCAAGAGTTGTACCGTAGCCACGTTCAAGTGGTTCGATTACAAACTTGCCATAATCTTTATTTTCATCAATTTTTGTTATATTTGGTTTTTCAAACTCGATCATTTAGTTACTCCCTCTTAAACGAAAAGCAGTGTAATGCGATGATTATACACGGCGACGTTTTGGAGGACGAGCACCATTGTGTGGCACTGGAGTCACATCACGAATTGCTGTTACTTCAAGACCAGCGGCAGCAAGCGCACGAATAGCTGACTCACGACCAGAACCTGGACCTTTTACAGTAACTTCAACTGATTTAAGACCGTGTTCTTGTGCAGATTTAGCAGCAGCTTCAGAAGCCATTTGGGCAGCGAATGGTGTAGATTTACGAGAACCTTTGAAACCAAGAGCACCAGCTGATGACCAAGCAATTGCATTACCATGCACATCAGTAATCATAACAATAGTGTTATTAAATGTAGCGTGAATATGAGCAATACCAGATTCGATATTCTTTTTCACACGACGTTTACGTGTTGGTTTAGCCAAGACTTTTACCTCCTATATTATTTTTTCTTACCAGCAATCGCAACAGCTTTACCTTTACGAGTGCGAGCGTTGTTTTTAGTGTTTTGTCCACGGACAGGAAGTCCACGACGGTGACGGATACCACGGTATGAACCGATTTCCATCAAACGTTTGATGTTCAAGTTTACTTCACGACGAAGGTCGCCTTCAACTTTGATTGCATCCACTTCACGACGGATAGCATCTTCTTGATCTGATGTAAGATCACGTACACGAACATCTTCTGAGATTCCAGCAGCAGCCAAAATTTTCTTAGATGTTGCAAGTCCGATACCATAAACATAAGTCAATGAGATTACTACGCGTTTGTCATTTGGAATGTCAACTCCAGCAATACGAGCCATGTTTTCTCCTTTCTATCTTATCCTTGACGTTGTTTGTGTTTTGGATTTGCTGGGCAAATTACCATAACACGACCATTACGACGAATAACTTTACAGTATTCGCAAATTGGTTTGACCGATGGTCTTACTTTCATTTCTTATCCCTCCAAGTTTTTCGATTATTTAAAGCGGTAAGTGATACGTCCACGTGTCAAGTCATATGGACTCATTTCGACAGTAACACGATCTCCCGCTAAAATACGAATATAGTTTTTACGAATTTTACCAGAAACTGTTGCTAAAATCTGATGTCCATTTTCAAGTTCAACCGTAAACATTGCATTCGGCATTGTATCAACTACTTTGCCTTCAACTTCAATCACATCGTCTTTTGCCACGCAAAAGCACCTCCATAAATTTCGATTCGATGCCTCTAGACACAGAGACAACAATTATAAGTCAGACTATCTCAGTATAACATTTGTAGCGGATTTTTGCAAGTGTGAAAAACGCTTTATTTCAAATTTGTCAATACTTTTTCAATATCTGAGAAGACATCATTGATATCTTGATTACCTTCGATGTCATGAACCAAACCTTTGGCACGGTAGTGAGCAATGATTGGTTCTCCTTGAGCAATATTCACATCCAAACGACGTTTTACTGTCTCAGGCTTATCATCTTCACGTTGGTAGTAATCTTCTTCTTTATAGTCAACTGGTGGGTTAAAGACCTTGTGGAAAGTTTCTCCAGTTACGCGGTGGATGATACGGCCACTCAAACGTTCCAAGAGGCTGTCAGGGTTCACTTCAATATTGATAACACCTTCTAGTTCAATGCCAAGTTCAGCCAATGTTTTGTCCAAGGCATGAGCTTGTTCGATTGTACGTGGGTAACCATCCAATAAGAATCCTGTTTCTTTAATATCATCTTGTGAAAGACGTTCTTTTACGATTCCATTTGTAACTTCATCAGGAACCAATTCACCCTTGTCAATGTATGACTTAGCAAGAACACCCATTTCAGTTTGATTTGCTATTGCAGCGCGGAACATATCACCTGTTGAGATATGTGCAACATGGAATTGTTCTACGATTTTTGCTGCTTGAGTTCCCTTACCTGCACCAGGTAAGCCCATAATCAAAAGATTCATGATCTGATCTCCTTATTTTATTTTTAAATAGAAGCAAAAAGTCTTTTCACCCCTATTTAAAAACAAAATAGAAGAGGGGAGACCAAACTCTCACTAATGTTAGAGTTAAACCTCCACTCCCTCAGCATTTACTGCTTCATACTCAATGAAAATCAAAGAGCAAACTAGGAAGCTAGCCGCAGGTTGCTCAAAGCACTGCTTTGAGGTTGCAGATAAAGCTGACGTGGTTTGAAGAGATTTTCGAAGAGTATCAGTAAATACTTTTATTCTGTTCTATCCATGAAACCAACATACTTACGTTTCAATAGGTAACCTTCCAATTGCTTGATTCCTTCGATACCTGTAGAGATAATGATCAAGAGACTTGTTCCCCCAAAGGCAACAACATCAGAAAGACCAAATACATCTTTAGCTGCAATCGGCAAAATGGAAATCACACCAAGGAAGAGGGAACCAACCGTTGCAAGACGACGAAGAAGTTTAGACATATATTCTTCTGTACCTTTACCAGGACGAACTCCATGGATATAGGCACCGCTCTTTTGTAGGTTCTCTGCCGCTTTTTCAGGATTAATCTGTACAAACGTATAGAAGAATGTAAAGAGAATAATCAACAAAGCATACATGGCAATACCAGTTGGAGAAGTGGTTGCCAACATCTCTTGTGCTACCCTTACCCAAGCCCAATCATGACCTGTGGCGCTCAAAAATTGAAGAATCGCCGCAGGCGCTGCAGTAATGGAACTTGCAAAGATAACAGGGATAACTCCAGCAGGGTTTACCTTCAATGGAAGGTAAGAGCTAGATGGAGCACCTTGTGCAACCTTAGTATATTGGATTGGAATTTTGTATTCTGCTTGTTGAACATAAGTTGTAAAGTAAATAATCAACAATACAGTAATAATCAAAATGATTACGAAAATGATAGATGAAGTGATACGGCTACTTGGCACGTTCACAAAGTAGTCCACATAGATGCCCTGAATCATCTCTGGAATTGAGGCAACAATCCCGGCAAAGATAATCATGGAAACACCGTTTCCGTATCCCTTATCTGTAATTTGCTCTCCCAACCACGTGACAATCATACTACCAGCTGTTAAGATGATACCAATCGTCAGAAAAACTTGTGGAGTTAAAGCAGTTTTAATCAATTGAGCTCCAGCCAAGGTATTAAAACCAGCTGTAATCCCGATAGATTGCACAAAAGCAAGAACTAGAGCAATATAACGAGTAGCTTGATTCAATTTTCTTCGACCTACTTCCCCTTGTTTACCCCACTCTACAAATTTAGGTAAAATATCCATTTGCAAGAGTTGGACAACGATAGAAGCGGTGATATAAGGACTAACTCCTAGGGCAAAAATCGAAAAGTTTTTTAGGGCATTCCCTGAGACCAAGCTCAACATGTTTAAGAAGGATAATCCACTTAAAGCATTCAAGCTATTGGCATTCACACCAGGAACTGTAATGCTAGTCCCGATACGAAAGACCAAAACGATAAAAATTGTAAATAAAATTTTTGATCGAACCTGCTTGACTTTAAGAGCTTCTCTTAATAATTTAAAAAACATAGGTCACCTCTCTTAGATGACTTCTACTGAACCACCTTTAGCAGTGATAGCTTCTTCAGCTGATTTAGAGAATTTAGCTGCTTTCACAGTCAATTTCTTAGTCAACTCACCGTTACCAAGAATTTTAATACCTGATTTTTCAGCTTTAACAATTCCTGCTTCGATAAGAACAACTGGAGTTACTTCAGCACCATCTTCAAAGACGTTCAATTGGTCAAGGTTCACAATTGCGTATTCTTTAGCGTTGATGTTAGTGAATCCACGTTTTGGAAGACGACGGAACAATGGAGTTTGTCCACCTTCAAAACCAAGGCGAACTCCGCCACCGCTACGAGCTTTTTGACCTTTTTGACCACGACCAGATGTTTTACCGTTACCTGATGAAGTACCACGACCAACGCGGTTACGTACTTTACGAGAACCTTCTGCAGGTTTCAATTCATGAAGTTTCATTTTTATTTTCTCCTCTTTTGTAAAATGCTAGCGCCGATAAGGGAGAAAAGGTTGTCTCCCCCATCAACTCGCCTATACGACGTCATCATAGATGACTATATCTAGTTTTAGGGGATGGTATAGTGCACATCCCCTAAAAATTCATTAGTTTACTTCTTCAACTGTTACCAAGTGAGATACTGCAGTGATCATACCACGGATAGCAGCGTTATCTTCTTTAATAACAGAGCTGTTCAATTTGCCAAGTCCAAGTGCTACAACAGTTTTACGTTGTGATGGAATGCGTCCGATTGGAGACTTAGTCAAAGTAATTTTAATTTGAGCCATTTTATCCCCTTTCTTATGCCAAATCAGAAACTGAAATACCACGAAGGGCAGCAACTTCTTCAGCGCGTTTCAATTGTTTCAAACCTTCAACAGTTGCACGAACAATGTTGATTGGAGTGTTAGAACCAAGTGATTTAGATGTAATATCTGCCACACCTGCCAATTCCACAACGGCACGAACTGCACCACCAGCGGCAACTCCAGAACCTTCTACAGCAGGTTTCAACAATACTTTAGCTCCACCGAATTCTGAAAGAACTTCGTGTGGGATTGTTGTTCCAACCATAGGAACTTCGATCAAGTTTTTCTTAGCATCATCTACTGCTTTACGGATTGCTTCTGGAACTTCTTGAGCTTTACCAGTACCAAATCCTACGCGACCGTTGTGGTCACCAACAACAACAAGAGCTGCGAAACGAAGACGACGTCCACCTTTAACAACTTTTGTAACACGGTTGACAGCAACTACGCGTTCTTCTAATTCAACTGCATTGTCTTTAAATGCCATTTTCTAGTGTCCTCCTATTAGAATTTCAATCCGTTTTCACGAGCTGCATCAGCCAAAGCTTTCACACGTCCGTGATATAGATATCCACCGCGGTCGAACACCACTTCTGAAATACCTTTAGCGTTTGCACGTTCTGCAACGAGTTTACCGACAGCAACGGCTTGTTCAGTTTTAGTTCCTTTTGAAACTTCTTTGTCAAGAGTTGAAGCACTTGCGAGCGTTACACCCGCTACGTCATCAATCACTTGAGCGTAGATGCCTGTATTAGAACGGAATACGTTCAAACGTGGGCGATCAGCAGTTCCAGAGAGTTTTCCGCGAACGCGACGGTGGCGTTTTTGGCGGAGTTTGTTTTTATCTGGTTTTGAAATCACAGTTTTCACCTCTTTAGTTTTAAATCGTGTGCTATGCACAAAGTTGGAAAATAGGTCGGTGGTTGAGAATCAACCACTCAACATTATTTACCTGTTTTACCTTCTTTACGGCGAACGAATTCACCAACGTAACGGATACCTTTACCTTTATATGGTTCTGGTGAACGAAGGCTACGTACGTAAGCAGCTGTTTGACCAACTACTTCTTTTGAAATTCCGCTAACAACGATTGTTGTTGGGTTTGGAAGTTCAAAAGTAATTCCTTCTGGAGCTTCAACTTCGTCTGGATGAGATTTACCAACAGCCAAAACAAGTTTAGATCCTTGAAGTTGTGCACGGTAACCAACCCCGCGCATTTCAAGTTCTTTCTTGAATCCTTCTGATACACCAACAACCATGTTGTTCAAAAGGGCACGAGTAGTTCCGTGGATAGTTTTCATTTCTTTTGAATCGTTTGGACGGTGAAGAGTTACTTCAGTACCTTCCACACGGATTTCAATATCTTTTGAGAACTCACGAGTAAGTTCTCCTTTAGGTCCTTTTACAGTTACAAGGTTGTCATTGTTAGTGATTTCAACACCAGCAGGCAACACGATAACTTTATTACCAATACGTGACATGTTTATTTTCTCCTGTTAGATTGTCAGGCCAGAACGGCCAGTTTTCACGGGGTTCAGATACTTATTTAGTTCAAGAGCTGAACTGAACACGCTCTAAGAACTGTGCAAAATAGATAAGTTGGCTTGTTTGTAAACAAACTTCTCCAACTTCCTAATTTTGCTTTGTTCTTTACGAGCTTTGTATCTTGATTTTACCAAACGTAAGCGATAACCTCACCACCAACATTCTTTTGACGTGCTTCTTTATCAGTAAGCAAACCTTCAGAAGTTGAAAGGATAGCAATTCCAAGTCCGTTAAGAACTTTTGGAAGGTCTTCACGTTTTTTGTAGACACGAAGTCCTGGTTTAGAAACACGTTTCAAGTTAGTGATAACTTTCTCACCGTTTGGTCCGTATTTAAGGAATACACGGATGATGCCTTGTTTGTCATCTTCGATGATTTCAACGTTTTTTACAAAACCTTCGCGTTTAAGGATTTCAGCAATCCCTTTTTTGATGTTTGATGCAGGTACTTCAAGTACTTCGTGTTTAGCTTGGTTAGCGTTACGAATACGAGTTAGGAAGTCTGCGATTGGGTCAGTCATAACCATTTTGTTTTTCTCCTCTTACTAGTAGTTTGCAAGTTGCACTTGCTAGTTAATGATTGAGCTAGGCTCAGAATATGTTTCTAGGTTTCAATTCCTAAGTGAGTCTAGGCATCTGCTTGCAGGCATAACTTGAGTTAGGCAAAAGCAGATAACGACGAATCACGACGGGATTGAAAGCTAGAATTACCAAGATGCTTTTGTTACACCAGGAATTTGTCCTTTGTAAGCTAATTCACGGAAGCAAACACGGCAAAGTTTAAATTTGCGGTAAACTGAATGTGGGCGACCACATTTTTCACAACGAGTATAAGCTTGAGTAGAGAACTTCGCTGGACGTTTGTTCTTAGCAATCATTGATTTTTTAGCCATTAGATTTACCTCCTATATTATTTTGCAAAAGGCATTCCAAGGCCTGTAAGCAATGCACGTGACTCTTCGTCAGTGTTAGCAGTTGTTACGATAACGATGTCAAGACCACGAGTTTTGTCAACGTCATCAAAGTTGATTTCTGGGAAGATCAATTGTTCTTTCACACCAAGTGTGTAGTTTCCGCGTCCATCAAATGATTTTGTTGGAACACCATGGAAGTCACGTACACGTGGAAGTGAAACTGAAACCAATTTATCCAAGAATTCGTACATACGTTCACCACGAAGGGTAACTTTTGCACCGATCGCAACACCTTCACGAAGACGGAAGCCGGCGATTGATTTTTTAGCTTTAGTGATAAGTGGTTTTTGACCTGAGATAAGTGCCAATTCTTCAGCAGCTTTTTCAAGGCTTTTAGCGTTTGATACAGCTTCACCAACACCCATGTTCAAAACGATCTTATCTACTTTAGGCACAGCCATCACTGATGAGTAGTTGAATTGTTCTGTCAAAGCAGGAACTACTTCATTAAGATATTTTTCTTTTAAACGATTTGCCATTATACTTCTCCTTTCCTTCGTGATTAATCAAGCACTTCGCCTGATTTTTTGTTGTAGCGAACTTTTTTACCGTCTACAAATTTGTAACCAACACGACCAGCTACACCATTTTTGTCCAAAACTTGAACGTTTGATACGTGGATAGCTGCTTCTTTCTCGATGATACCACCTTGAGGAAGCTCGTTAGTTGGACGTTGGTGTTTCTTAACGATGTTAACACCTTCAACGATAACTTTGTTTACTTTTGGAAGGGCAGTAAGGACAACAGCTTCTGTTCCCTTATCTTTACCAGCGATTACGCGAACTTTGTCGCCTTTTTTTACAAACATTAGGTTTCTCCTTGATTTTTCTTACGCCCATAAGGGCACCCTGGAGGTAAATCCAGGGGACTAGTTTGTTTCTAAAAATTAAAGTACTTCTGGAGCAAGTGACACGATCTTCATGAAGCCACCTTCACGCAATTCACGTGCAACTGGGCCAAAGATACGTGTTCCGCGAGGAGTTTTGTCTTCACGGATGATAACTGCTGCGTTTTCGTCAAATTTGATGTATGAACCATCAGCACGACGAGCACCTGATTTAGTACGAACGATAACTGCTTTAACAACGTCACCTTTTTTAACCGCACCACCAGGAGTAGCTTGTTTTACAGATGCCACGATAACATCACCGATGTTTGCAAATTTACGTCCTGAACCACCAAGAACTTTGATAGTCAAGATTTCGCGAGCACCGCTGTTGTCTGCGACTTTCAAACGAGTTTCTGTTTGAATCATTTCAGTTTTCTCCTTTCAGGTTTGATTAGATGATGACCGCTTCTTCAACAACTTCTACAAGACGGAAACGTTTTGTAGCTGAAAGCGGGCGAGTTTCCATGATACGTACGATATCGCCTTCTTTGGCAACATTGTTTTCATCATGAGCTTTGTATTTTTTAGAGTAGTTAATACGTTTACCATAGACTGGGTGGTTACGTTTTGTTTCAACTACAACTGTGATTGTCTTGTCCATTTTGTCAGATACAACACGTCCAACAAGAACTTTACGATTATTGCGTTCCATTGAAATTTCTCCTTCCCTAGTCTATTATTTCGCTTCAGATTGAACTGTTTTGATACGAGCGATTTGTTTTTTAACTTCTTTCAAGCGAGCTGTTTGTTCCAATTGACCAGTAGCAGCTTGGAAACGAAGTTCAAACAATTCTTTTTTCAATTCGTTTTCGCGCTTCGCGAGTTCTTCTTGAGAAAGACCACGAAGTTCTTTAACAAATTCTTTTACTTCATTAAGTTTCATGCCTTCTCCTTATTCTGCTTCACGTTTTACGAATTTACATTTAACTGGCAATTTGTGGCTAGCAAGACGAAGCGCTTCGCGAGCGATCTCTTCAGATACACCAGCGATTTCGAACATCACTTTACCACGTTTAACTGGTGCTACCCAACCTTCAGGTGCCCCTTTACCAGATCCCATACGCACACCGATAGCTTTAGCAGTGTATGATTTGTGTGGGAAGATTTTAATCCAAACTTTACCACCACGTTTCATGTAACGAGTCATGGCGATACGAGCAGCTTCGATTTGGCGGTTAGTGATCCAGTGGCTAGTTGTAGCTTGAAGACCGTATTCACCGAATGCTACTTCTTTTCCACCTTTTGCTTCACCGCGCATTTTTCCACGGAATTCACGACGGTGTTTAACACGTTTAGGTACTAACATTGGTTATTTACCTCCTTTAGTGTTTTTGCGAGCTGGAAGAACTTCACCACGGTAGATCCATACTTTAACACCAAGTTTACCGTATGTAGTATCTGCTTCTTCCCAAGCGTAATCGATATCTGCACGAAGTGTGTGAAGCGGAACAGTTCCTTCAGAGTATCCTTCAGCACGGGCGATATCTGCACCGTTCAAACGACCTGATACTTGAGTTTTGATTCCTTTAGCTCCAGCACGCATTGCACGTTGGATTGCTTGTTTTTGTGCACGACGGAAAGCAACACGTTGCTCCAATTGACGAGCAATTCCTTCACCTACAAGGTGAGCATCCAAATCAGGTTGTTTGATTTCGATGATGTTGATGTGTACTTGTTTTCCAGTCAATTTGTTAAGTTTTGCACGGAGTGCATCAACGTTAGCACCACCTTTACCGATAACCATACCTGGTTTAGCAGTGTGAAGTGAAACGTTAACTTTGTTTACTGCGCGTTCGATTTCGATAGTTGAAACTGCTGCGTCAGCAAGTTCTTTTTGAACGAATTTACGGATTGCAAGATCTTCATGAAGGTAATCCGCGTATTCTTTTTCAGCATACCATTTGGCATCCCAATCACGGATGATGCCGACACGCATACCAATTGGATGTACTTTTTGACCCACGATTTTACCTCCTTATTTTTCTGCAACAGCTACAGTGATGTGAGCTGTACGTTTGTTGATTGGTGAAGCTGAACCTTTCGCACGTGGACGGAAACGTTTCATAGTTGGTCCTTCGTTTGCGAATGCTTCAGATACTACCAAGTTAGCTTTATCCAAACCAAAGTTGTTTTCAGCGTTAGCTACAGCTGAGTTCAAAACTTTCAAGATGATTTCAGCAGCTTTGTTTGGAGTGAATGTCAAGATTGCGATTGCATCGGCTACGCTTTTACCACGGATGTTATCAAGAACAAGACGTGATTTACGAGGTGAAACACGTACTGTACGAGCCATTGCTTTAGCTGAAGTAATTTCTGCCATTTATGTTCTCCTTATTTTCTACGTGTTTTCTTGTCGTCTGCAGCGTGACCTTTGTAAGTACGAGTTGGTGCAAACTCACCAAGTTTGTGACCTACCATGTCTTCTTGGATGTAAACAGGTACGTGTTTACGTCCGTCATAAACTGCAATAGTGTAACCAATGAAACTTGGGAAGATCGTTGAACGACGTGACCAAGTTTTAATAACTTTTTTCTTTTCGTCGTTAGCTTGAGCTTCAACTTTTTTCATCAAATGCTCATCGACGAAAGGTCCTTTTTTAAGACTGCGTCCCATTTTTATATTTTCTCCTTTAAATGTTGTACCACAGCGGCTTGCGCTCACATGGAGCGCTACCGAGCTGGCGGATTTACTAGTTGCTTAAGCGACTAGTTTAATATTATTTTTCGTTGCGACGACGAACGATAAGTTTGTCAGATTTCGCTTTCTTATTACGAGTTTTAAGACCAAGAGCAGGTTTGCCCCATGGAGTAGATGGTGCTTTACGACCAACTGGTGCTTTACCTTCACCACCACCGTGTGGGTGATCGTTAGGGTTCATTACAGAACCACGAACTGTTGGGCGGATACCTTTCCAACGGCTACGTCCCGCTTTACCAAGGTTTACAAGTCCGTGTTGTTCGTTTCCGACAACACCAACTGTAGCACGGCAAGTTCCAAGAATCATACGAACTTCACCTGATTGAAGACGAACAAGAACGTATTTACCTTCAGAACCCAATACTTGAGCAGATGCACCAGCAGCACGTACCAATTCACCACCACGACCTGGTTTCAACTCGATGTTGTGGATCAAAGTACCAACTGGAATGTTAGCAAGTGGAAGAGCGTTTCCGACTTTGATATCTGCTTCTGGACCTGAAACGATACGTTGACCTACTTCAAGACCTTTTGGAGCGATGATGTATGCTTTCACACCGTCAGTGTAGTGTACAAGAGCGATGTTTGCAGAACGGTTTGGATCGTACTCGATTGTTTTAACAACTGCTTCAACGTTGTCTTTGTTACGTTTGAAGTCAACCAAACGGTAGAAACGTTTGTGTCCACCACCTTGGTGACGAACTGTGATACGACCGTTGTTGTTACGACCAGCCTTGCTCTTCAAAGCAACAAGCAATGATTTTTCAGGAGTGCTTGTTGTGATTTCAGCGAAATCCAAAGAAGTCATATTACGGCGACCGTTTGTTGTTGGTTTATAAACACGAATTCCCACGATATTTCCTCCTTAGATTATTCAGCTTCAGCAGCAAACAACTCGATTGCTTTTGAATCAGCTGTAAGTGTGATGATAGCTTTTTTAGTTTTGTTAGTAAAACCAGTGTAACGTCCAACACGTTTAGCTTTTGGTTTTACGTTGATTGTGTTAACATTGGCAACTTTAACACCTTCGAAAGCAGCTTCAACAGCTTGCTTGATCAAAAGTTTGTGTGCACGAGTGTCAACTTCAAATACATATTTGCCTGCTTCAAGTTGAGCCATTGAGCTTTCAGTGATGACAGGTTTTTTGATAACATCATACAAATTCATTATGCAAGAACCTCCTCGATTTTAGAGATAGCTGCTTGTGTGACAAGAAGTTTGTCGCTATTTGCGATGTCAAGAACACTTGCAGTTGTAGCAGTTGCAACTTTCACGTTTGGAAGGTTACGAGCTGAAAGAGCTGCGAATTCATTTCCTTCTTCAAGGATAACAAGAACTTTAGAATCGATGCTCAATGCTGCAAGAACTTTTGCAAATTCAGCAGTTTTTGGAGCTGTAAATTCAAGAGAATCAACGGCTACAAATTTGTTTTCAGCAACTTTTTCAGAGTAAACTGATTTAAGAGCTAGGCGACGAACTTTTTGTGGAAGTTTGTAGCCATATGAACGTGGAGTTGGTCCGAAGACAACACCACCACCACGCCATTGTGGTGAGCGGATAGAACCTTGACGAGCACGTCCAGTTCCTTTTTGACGCCATGGTTTGCGTCCACCACCTGATACTGCAGAGCGGTTTTTAACAGCGTGTGTTCCTTGGCGAAGGCTTGCGCGTTGGCTGATGATCACATCAAACACAACTGATTCATTTGGTTCAATACCAAATACTGCATCGTTAAGAACAACTTGGCCAGCTTCTTTACCAGTTTGGTCAAATAATGTTACGTTTGCCATTGTGACTGATTTCCCCTTTCTTTATTATTTACCAGCTTTAACTGCTGATTTGATAGTGATAAGAGATTTCTTAGCACCTGGTACGTTACCTTTGATAAGGATAACGTTCTTTTCTGGAACAACTTGTACAACTTCAAGGTTTTGAATTGTTACGCGGTCGCCACCCATACGTCCTGCAAGGTTTTTACCTTTGAATACGCGGTTAGGTGCAACAGGTCCCATTGAACCTGGACGACGGTGGTAACGAGAACCGTGAGCCATTGGTCCACGTGATTGTCCGTGGCGTTTGATAACACCTTGGAAACCTTTACCTTTAGAAGTACCAGTTACGTCAACAACGTCTCCAGCTGCGAATGTTTCAACTGTGATTTCAGCACCAACTTCCAAGCCTTCAACGTTTTTGAATTCACGAATGAAGCGCTTAGGAGCCGTGTTAGCTTTCGCTACATGTCCTTTAGCAGGTTTGTTGCTCAATACTTCGCGTTTGTCATCGAAACCAACTTGGATAGCGTTGTATCCGTCTGTTTCAACAGTTTTAACTTGAAGAACAACGTTTGGAGTTGCTTCAATAACTGTTACAGGGATCAATTCGCCAGCTTCAGTGAAGATTTGAGTCATTCCCACTTTTTTCCCTAAGATTCCTTTTGTCATGAGAAAATAGTTCCTTTTCTATATTTTTTATTCAAAAAGTTTTTAACGAGCGTTTTTTATGCTCAAGTCTAAGATACAAAGGGCGTCAAACTCAAAGTGAAAATAGAAAACTGACGCAGTGTCTAGCAGGCACTAGGAAGTTTATCTTTTCCACACCGAGTTTAGCCCGTGTTCAATTAGATTGAAACACCAGCCTCTGCTCTTTTATATTTTAGATTAAAGTTTGATTTCTACGTTTACACCACTTGGAAGATCCAATTTCATCAAAGCATCAACTGTTTTTTGAGTTGGGTTAACGATATCGATCAAACGCTTGTGTGTACGCATTTCAAATTGTTCGCGAGAGTCTTTGTATTTGTGAGTCGCACGAATGATTGTGTAGAGGCTACGTTCAGTTGGAAGTGGGATTGGACCCGCAACTTGTGCACCTGTACGAGTAGCTGATTCTACGATTTTTGTAGCCGCTGTGTCAAGCGTACGGTGTTCATAAGCTTTCAAACGGATACGGATTTTTTTGTTTGCCATCTTTTTCTCCTTTTCGTCTATTTAAGATAATAGGCTAGCTCCACAAGAAAACCGACGCGGTGTTGCGTGGCAATGCAACCGAGCGTATCGCAACCTCTTGCATCAAAGCTAAAGCTGTAATTTACAGCACCATAATAGAATAACACAAAGCCCCTGCGATTGCAAGGGATTTGTTGCTATTTTTTCGTTTTTTTACAATGTGTAACTTCTCAAAGTAAC